>NZ_JAVFVN010000476.1:0-121821 GCF_030910085.1 Stenotrophomonas maltophilia group sp. RNC7
CTGAAGTCGGAGTTCTTCTACCTGAACAGCTTTGACAGCATCGAAAGCCTGGAGGCCGGGCTGGTGGAGTACATCAAGTACTACAACCAAGAGCGAATCAGATTGAAATTGAAGGGGCTAAGCCCGGTAAAGTACCGGGAACAGGCCCAAGCAGCCGCCTGACCCCACCGTCCAAGTCTCGGGGGTCACTTCAGGATGCGGGCATCGCAGTACTCCTGCCGGTGGCCATTGGAATGGCAGGTGACCACATCGCCACCACCCCATCCATTGCCGTTGCCCCAGCCGCCGCCATTGCCGCCCCAGCCGCCGCCGCGGCGGTATTCACCGACGAATTCGGCACGGCACCCCTGTGTGACCCAGACGCCGTTGCGCGACTGGCCCCAGGTCTCACCTTCCACACAGGGCGAACCGGACAATTGGCGGATCAACCGCGCGCGGCCATCCAGGCGGCACTCATTGCTGCGGTTCTTGACCGACTCGCAGCGCACGATGCCACTGCCATCGCGGCCGCCGTAGCGGTCGTCGTCGTAGCCGTAGCCATAGCTCTGCGCGTGGGCGCCGCCGGCGGCCGCCAGCATCGGCAACAGGGTGCAGGCCAGGGTGCGCCAGGTGAGTGCCTTGCCCATCGAGATCTCCAGATGAATACGATGGCGCAAGCATCCGGGATTCACGGCGCGGCGCACAGAGGGAGGCGCGATGGCAGTTGTTCCCCCATTCAAACAACTCAACCGGACCTGACTGGACCGCCGTGAACTCATGGGCCCCCGTTTGCTGCCCCACTGGCCATGCCACCGGCATTGCCCAGGCGTTCCTCGAACGCATAGGCGAACAGCTCGGCATCATTGCTGATGCCCAGTTTCCTCATCGCCGAAATGCGTTGCCGGCTGATGGTACTGACGGTGCGCCGCAGCTTCCCGGCGATCTCTGTGATCGAAGGTCCCGACACATACAGCCGCAGAACCTCCAGCTCCTTGGGCGACAACACCGAAAGCGATCGCTCACGCCCACCCTCCTGCAGGCAGTGCGCCAACTGGGGGTCCAGGTAGATCCCCCCGCTCAACACGGTATCGACCGCCTTGCGGGTGCCATCCACGCAACTGCACTTCCACACCAGTCCGCGCACACCGGTACGCATTGCCATGTTCAAGGTGGTGGCGTTGGTGACCATCGTGACCAGGATCACCGGCACCTTGGGGTAATTGCGACTCAGCGCCTGCAGCATCGCCTGACCGTCCGAGCGGCCGACATCCGGCATCGAAAAATCAGTCACCACCAGATCCACCGGCTCTTCGGCCAGGATGGCCAGCAGGCTTTCTGCACATCGCGCCTCCGCCACCACGCGATGCTGCCCACCGGCCTCGATCACGATGCGCGTGCCTAGCAAGACCAGTGGATGATCATCCGCAATGGCAATTCGAGTGAGCATGCTGATTACCCGTCAATAGTCACGCCGCAGTGCGCAGTGGAGACGCTAGTAATCATTCCAGGTTACGTCAACTTAATAATCGCTCACTGCAATTGATGTCATTGCAGCAGCAACTTCCGGCCAATTCCATTAATTGCAGAGAGCATCAAAAATACGAATGACACAGCAGTTTTCCCAATAGTTTCATTCCAGAAAGCCAGCGGGGCCGCTTACAAAGTCACCTCCGATCACTCGCCGCACTGGACACCCCATGGTCCGATTCCGTCGTCAATCGTTTGAGGATCTGCAAGAGCCCTTTGAAGCAGAGCCACTGGCGCCGGCCGCATTGCCAACTGCCGCATTGCCGTTCGTACAGCAGTTGCGACTGCATCTGGCGAGCGACAGCACGCCGTCGCGGCGGCCGGCCCATGCCGCGATCATTCACGACGGGGCCACCGTGTGCTGGCTGGACGCCAGGAACGACCGGATGATGACCACCGCACCCGCGCCGATCACGCTGACACTGCTGCAGAGACTACTGGGCGACGCAGACTCTCGACTGAGCCTAGTACCGGTGACACAGGAGGTCTTCGTGCAGCGTGCGACGGTGTGCAGCAATGTGCCGCTGCGCCTGACGCTGTGGAACGTTGCCCTGGTCACGGACGGGCCCGGCGTGCCGATCCCGCCCCTGCAAGACTGCACGAAGTTGCGCCTGCGGCGTTGGCCAGACTTCCGCATCCTGGCCCATCGTCCCGATCACTTCCGACTGTGCGCGCTGCTGATCAAGCAGGGCGCGTCCGTGCGCGCATGCTGCGACATCCTGGATCTGCCACGCCAAACCGTGCAGTCGTTCTTCAACGCAGCGTTCCTCACCGCCTATGCCTTTCCCGTCGTGGGCGAGGACGCACCTGTGCGCCCCTCGCCCGCCGACGGCCTCGTCAATCTGTGGCGACAACTTCGCATCCGCTGGAGTGCATGACCGTGCGTGAGCACAAGATCGTAGTGATGGGCCCACTCGGCGCGGGCAAGTCCACCCTCGTGCAGACCCTGACCCAGGGCACGGCGGTGGTGACGGAAGCCCGCAATACCGACCCTTCCGTGGGCAAGCAATACACCACCGTGGCCATGGACTATGGCGACATCGACCTGCCAGGCGGCGACCGCCTGCGCCTGTACGGATCGCCGGGGCAGGAACGTTTCTCCTACATCTGGCCGATCCTGCTGGCCGGTGCAGAAGGTGCCATCGTTCTGATCGATGGCAGCGCCAGCGTGGGCGCCACGCTGGCCGGGCGGCATCTGCGAGCTATCGCCGAAAGCGCACCGGGGCTGCCCGTCGTCATCGGCTTCACCCGATGCGGTAGCACCGATGATCCGGTACAGCCGCGCTGGCAGGACTGGTTGCAGGACCATGCGCCACACCTGCCGGCATTGCCGCTGGACCCACGCGACATGGCGCAGGCCATCATGGCGATGGACCTGCTGATGAGTCAGATCGAATGCAATGCCACGGCGGCCGCCCATGAATGACATCGACCGCACATCGGCACTCGACGCGCTGGTACACGATGTCACCGGCATCCAGGCGCTCGTCGTTGCCAGCACTGATGGTTTCGCACTGGCCCAGGCCGGCCCGAAGGGCCATGTCGCCGATCGCCTGGCCGCGATGACCAGCTCGATGCTCGGCCTGGCCAGTGCGCTGGGTCGCGAACTGCACTTTGGTGAACTCGACACACTCATCCTCGATGCCGCCAACGGCAAGGTTTTGATGCTTGCCATTCCCGGAACACAGCCCCGCCTACTGATGACCGCATGCGACCACAGCTGTGTCATCGGCAACGTGCTGTGGCATGCCAAGCAGTGCGTACGGGCCCTGACCGACAACCCGAACTGATGCATGCCCTCTCACTGATCAGACGGCTCTTCAACTCCTCACACCCGCAACGGACCACTGAAATGAACATCGCCATCAACAAATGCCTGGACACGCTCATGCAGATCAACGGCGCACAAGCCGTTGCCCTGGTCGACTACGAAAGCGGCATGCTGCTGGGTGAAGCCGGCTCAGGCGTGGACATGGAACTGGCGGCCGCAGGAAACACCGAGGTGCTGCGCGCCAAGATGAAAGCGGCTGAAGCGCTGAAGCTCAACGACAGCATCGAGGACGTGCTGATCACTCTGGGTCGCGCGTACCACGTGCTGCGCCCGGTGTCGGCCAAGAAGGGCCTGTTCTTCTATGTGGTACTGGATCGGCAGAAGGCCAATCTAGCTCTCGCCCGGCGCATGGTGCTGGACGTGGAAAGCTCGCTGGCGCTGTAGCGCACGACAACGATAGCCAGGGGATGCGAATGCCGGGGCTGCTCTGGGGAGAGCGGCCCCGGCCTGTGGTTGCACCGCGCGCCCATCTCGACAACGGGAGCCGCCCTCCATGCGCCCTCGATCAACCACACAGGCGGCACCTCGCCGACGCCACTACCGGCCCTGGGCGTCGGTCTGCATCGTCGCCGGACTGACAGCCGTCTACGCGCTACTGTTGTGTGCGCCCTCGGCAGATGACGCTACCGGCCGCACCCGGCCGCGCGACGCGGCCAGCGTGCTGGGCGGCGCCATCGCCGCCGTGGAAAGCAGTTACGCCGAAGGTGATCTCACCGTGACCGACCAGCACCTGGGACTGCCTGCCAGCGCCGCGCATTGCGCGCACCTGCGCGCCTCGCTCCCCGACACCGGCCGCGCGGTGCTGACCTGCGATCTGCGCCAGGACGGCCGCCTGCAATGGTGGCGAACCCCTGCCGGAGAATGGCGATGCAATGCGGGCAAGGCCGATGTGCAGGCAGTGCCTGGGCCATGCCCAACGCAATTGCGGCGCACTTTCTGATTATTCGCAAAACAGTCGCGCGGCCATTCAACACGCTCGACTTTACCAGTTCTTGAATATACCCACTGCCGTGCACGTGATTTCCTATGACTGCGCCACGAATGCTTGTTTCCGGGCCAGACCAATGAAACCACCACGCCACAGAGGATTATCATGAACACCGCAATCGGCCGTACACGCCACGCAGGCAAAAGCGCATCCCGGCAGAAGGGCTTTTCCCTTATTGAACTCATGGTGGTGGTGGCGATCATCGGGATTCTGGGGATGATTGCCCTGCCGCAGTATCAGCGGTTCGCGGCCAAGGCAAAGTTGGCGGGCGCCCTCGCAGAAGTTGCCGGTGGAAAAGTTGGCGTTGAATCACTCCTCGCCGAGGGCAGCGAGGTCACCACGCCGGCATCGATTGGCCTGCCCGAGTCAAGCTCCCGCTGTACCTGGATTACGGTGACAAGCGATGTCACGAATGGAGCTACGAGCATCAACTGCGAGCTCAAGAGCGACGCTGCAATCGGCAGTGGCAGCCTGACCCTGGATCGCGACTCGCAGGGAGTCTGGCTCTGCAGGAGCGACATTCCAGACCAGAGCCTCCTTCCCCACGGTTGCCAGGGCTGATCGCACGCGCATGCCACTACACAGATTGCCAGGAACGTTGATTTCCTGACGAAGGAACCGATGAAAATGAAAATATCAAAGGCTGGCTGCGCATCGAACCACGCACACCACCAGCGCGGGTTCTCTCTGATCGAACTCATGGTGGTCCTGGCCATCATCATGATTCTCTCGCTGATCGCAGTCCCGCAATACAAGAAGTTCTCTACCAAAGCCAAGCTGGCGGCGGCCCTGGCCGAGCTGGCCGGCGGGAAGGCTGGAGTGGAGGCGTGGCTGGCCGAACGGGGGGATTTCTATGGCTCGGACAACCGCAAGCTGGGAGTACCGGAGAGCAGTGAGCGCTGTGAAACCATCACGGCAAAGTATCGTGCAGATGGCGGCTTCGAGATCGATTGCCTGCTGCGATTCGATGCTGGCTACAACGTGGGGACATGGCGGCGCAATCTGGTGCTGATCATGGACACGCGCAGCCGTGAATGGCGCTGCTGGACTGCCATCCCCTATTACGACCTCCTGCCCAAAGGCTGTGGCCCCGACAATCCATAGCCTGCTATGCAGATACTTCAAGCTGTTCACGCTTTGCCACTCCAGTCAGGCAGTGGCGCCTGCGAAAGCCGGCCGTCCCCCCTCCCCTCCCTCGTCATCGCCGATGCAAACCCCTGGATCCGACGCGAACTGATACGCAGACTCCAGCCCCATCTGGACGGCAGAACCCTCGGCGAAGCGCGTTCGCCCGCAGAGGTTCTGACCCAGATCGCCAGCCCGCGCTGCAACGCACTGATCATCGATCCCTGCATGCCGACTGTGGGCCAGGCTGACGGCATGCCACTGCTGCGCCGCATCTGCTGCCTGCGCAGGGATCTGCTCATCCTCGTGCTGGCCCAACAGCCCTTGCGCGTACTGCAGGATCGCGCCCTGCCGGCACAGATCGGTCATGTCTATGCCAAAACGGTGAATCCATCGTGGCTGTGCCATGTCGTAAGCCAGGCACTGCACGGGGAATCCTCCGGCGTTACGCCACCGGCGCAGGACGCAGGCCGGTAACCGGCCCCGAGGCGGTTGCCATCGCCTCGAAATGCACGGCATCCACGCTGCTACCCAGCGCCTCCACGCGCACCGTGCTGCCCTGGCCGGTCCGGCGATGGTGGGCGCTGGCCAGGCCAACCGCGGCATCGAACGCTGCGGCCCCGGAGTTGAATGCTTCGGCGACGCCTGCGGCCGGATCCAACAGGGACCACTGCGCGGCACTGCACTTGACGGTAATGACCATGGGACGCTCCTTCTGGGAAAGGCGCAGGGGGCACTAGACCCTCTGCTGATGCCGTCACCCTAGCCATGCCATCAGGGTGGTCCCATCAGAAAAGTACGAAAAGTCCGCGCCAGTGCGTCAGAACCCCACCCTCATCACATCCCTGAGTCCGTTTAGCCCGTTCATTCCGTGATCCTTGTCACGGAGTCAGGCTGGCTTCACACTACCGTCATCAACAGGGGCCCCTTCCACATGCGCACCTTCTTCTCGCACCAGCGTTCGACGTTGCTGAAGTTCTACTTCGTGGCCAGCTATCTGATCCTGATCGAAGAGTTGATCCGCGCCGCCGTGCATTGAGCGCTTGCTGACGGGCTATTTGCGACAGAAAATGTCGCTTTACGCACGGAGCTCGCGCATGAAGGTGCTTCTTCTGATTCCAGCGCTGCTGGTTCTGGCCGGCTGTGCCAGCCAGGACACGGCGACCGCGCGCGCTCATGCCGCTGAGGCGTCGCCAGCGACGCCGGTGGTGGGGGGCGACCGTGATGCGCACGGCTGTATCGGCTCGGCCGGCTATCAGTGGTGCGAACACAGCCAGCGCTGCGAGCGCCCCTGGGAACTGGCGCAGGCGCAGGGCCTGGCCAACACGGCCGAGGCCATCGACGCGTACTGCGCCAAGCCCGCCAGCCCGACGCGCAAGTGAGCACGCCCTGCCATGGCTGAGCTGACTCCCCTGCCCGATCTCGCCCGTGGCCGGTATCGCCACTTCAAGGGCGGCGAATACGAGGTGATCGATATCGTCCGCAGCAGCGAGACGTTGGAACCGATGGTGCTTTATCGCGCACGCTATGGCGAAGGCGGCCTGTGGGTACGCCCCTACCCGATGTTCATCGAGCAGGTTCCGGGCGAACACGGCCCGCAGGCGCGCTTCGCTCGCATCGACGATTGATCCGGTGCGACCCGCAGTGACCCGGAGCCCGCGATGAGCCCCTATATCTACCTGGCCGCCGCCATCGTGCTGGAAGTGATCGCCACGTCACTGCTGAAAGCCTCCTACGGCATGAGCCGGCTGTGGCCGACAGTGGGCGCGCTGGTTGGCTATGGGCTGTGCTTCTACCTGCTGTCGGTCACCATGAAGTCGGTGCCGACCGGCATCGCCTATGCAATCTGGTCCGGCGTCGGCATCGTGCTGATCTCGCTGATCGGCCTGGTGGTGTTCAAGCAGCGGCTGGATGCACCGGCATTGATCGGGATCGGCCTGATCTGCGCCGGCGTACTGGTGATCAATCTGTTCTCGCGCAGCAGCGCGCACTGAAGACGCTGCTGCGCGACCGGCGCTAGCTGACCTTCTTCGCCACGCTCATGCCGATCAGGAACAGCACTACGGCGATGATGATGCCTGCCCAGAACAGGAACTTGGCGATGCCTACGGCGGCGCCAGCGATGCCGCCGAAGCCAAGCACGCCCGCGATGATGCCGATGATGGCGAAGATGATGGCCCACTTGATCATGTCAGTCCTTTCCCCGCAGGGAATGCAAACGGTGCGATCAGGCTAGGCCGCCACCGATGCGGCGCTCGTGAACGGGCCGCGTGTGCGGCGTGAATCAACGCGGCCGGAAGCGCAGCAGCGCCACGGCGAAGGCCAGGAACACGCTTCCCACCAGCCGCTCGAACCAGCGCCGTGCGAATGGCTTTGCAAGCCAACGGCGCAGGCCGTGGCCACCGGCCGCATACATCACGTACCAGAACAGTTCGCAGGCCGCGAAGGTCGCCACCAGCACGCTGTACTGCACGGCCTGGCTGCGCGACGGATCGACGAACTGTGGCAGGAACGCTGCGGCGAACAGCAGTAGTTTGGGATTGCTCAGGCCAACCCACAGGCCGCCGCGGAACACCGTTCCTGCGCCATGTACCGGCGCCAGTGTGACCTCGGCAGCATCGACCACTGCGGGTGCGGTCCGGCAGCTGTCACGCCAGGCCTTGATGCCGAGCCAGGCCAGGTAGGCCACACCGAGATAGCGCAGCACCTCGAACAGCATCGGCGAAGAATGCAGCAGCGCACTCAGGCCCGCTGCGGAAGCCGCCAGCACAAGCAGCATCGCCAGCAGGCAGCCGGCCATGGCCGGCACACTGCCGCGAAATCCCAGCCCGACGCTGCGCCCAAGGATGTGCAGCATGTTGGGCCCGGGCGTCCCGCACAGCACGAAGACCGTGGCCACGAACCACCACCAGGTATGCAGAGCCATATCGGGCGTCCACTTCAGAACATCTAACCAGCATAGAGCGCGCCGGCCTGGCGCGGCACACACAGTGCAGCATGGATGCGGTGGTTACAGAGGCAGGCTCAGGCCGCGAGCGCGTCGCGCCGTACCAGTACCTGGTCGATCAGGCCCCATTCGCATGCCTGCTCGGCGCTCATGAACCGATCACGGTCCAGGGTCTGTTCGACCTCCTCGAAACTGCGTCCGCAATGCCGCGCATACAGTTGGGTGATGCGCTGCTTGGTGCGCTGCATCTCCTCGGCGTGGATGAAGATGTCCGAAGCCTGGCCCTGCACCCCGCCCAGCGGCTGGTGCACATGCAGGCTGGCATTGGCCAGCGCCGCGCGGTGACCCGGCTCGCCGGCCATCAGCAGGAACGAACCCATCGACCGCGCGGTGCCCATGCACAGCGTATGCACCGGGGCCGAGATGTATTGCATCGTGTCGTACATCGCCAGGCCGCTGGAGATCACCCCACCCGGCGAATTGATGTACAGATGGATCGGCTTCTCCGGATTTTCAGATTCAAGGAACAGCAGTTGCGCGCAGACCAGCGCCGATACGGTGTCATCGACTTCGCCGTTGAGAAAGATGATGCGCTCGCGCAGGAGCCGCGAGTAGATGTCATAGGAGCGCTCACCGCGCTCGCTGCGTTCCACCACCATCGGTACCAGCTGCATTCTGTCCCGCATGTGCCTGCTCCCTGTAGCGTTCGATCCAGGCGCCGGCTCAAGCCGCGCGCATCACCGTGCGATGGTCATCGTTGGACGCCGGCGGTATCAGCGCGCGCCGGTCGGTGAGCCGATGCACGATGGTCAGCACCGTTCCCCCATCCTCATCAGCGCGCAGCCGAAAACACACAAGGCTGTGCAGATGTGGGGGCTGTGCATCGCGCAAGCGGAATCCCAGCTCCCGCCCCTCCTCGCACAGGCAGGGCTGTGGATCGGCAAGATCGGCGGCAGGCAACCAGCGCTCACGCAGTGCCGGATCGAACAGTGCGCGCCAGACCCGTTCCGGCGGCGCAGGCAACCGCTGCTCCATCACCAGCGCGGGAGCCGCTTCCTTCAGTACATCGTCCATCAGTCCATCTCCTCCAGCAGGTTCTGCAGTGCGGACATCCGCGCCGGCCAGTAGGCACGGTATCGCTGCAGCCAGCGTCCGATGTGGGCCAGCCCGCGCGGATCGACTTCATAGTGGACGAAGCGCCCCTGGCGCTGCTCACGCACCAGCCCTGCATCGCGCAGCACTGCCAGGTGCTGGGACATCGCAGACTGGCTGATCGCAATGCCCTCGCGTAGCGCGCTGGCATGCCGCCCGCCATCGGCCAGCTTTTCGAAGATGTGGCGGCGGGTGGGGTCAGCCAGCGCCTTGAACAGGGCGTTCTCGATCATGATCAACACATTAGCAGTCACTAATGTATGGTGCAACTGCCACACCTGCTGTGCTGCAATGACGACTCCCTGGCATGGAGCTGAGCATGAAGACCCTTGGCCTGATCGGCGGCATGAGCTGGGAAAGCTCAGCGCAGTACTACCGGCTCATCAACGAGGCGGTGCGGCATCGCCTCGGTGGCGCGCATTCGGCGCAACTGCTCCTGTGGTCGGTGGATTTCGCCGGCATCAAGCAGTTGCAGCACGATGGTCGGTGGGATGTGCTGGGCAACCACATGCTCGATGCCGCGCGGCGACTGCAGGCCGGTGGCGCCGAGCTGCTGGTGATCTGCACCAACACCATGCACACGCTGGCCGACCGGATCGAAGCCGAGTGCCGGTTGCCCCTGCTGCATATCGCCGACCCGACCGCCACGGCGATCCTGCAGGCAGGCATCCGCAAGGTGGGACTGCTCGGCACCGCCTTCACCATGGAGCAGGCGTTCTACCGCGACCGGCTGCAGGACCGCTTCGGGCTGCAGGTACTGGTTCCGGAGGCTGATGATCGCCGCTGCGTGCACGACATCATCTACCAGGAGCTGATCGCCGGCGTGGTCAGCGAGCACTCACGGCAGGCCTACGCCGGCGTGATCGCGCGCCTGGTCGCGCGCGGCGCCGAAGCGATCATCCTCGGCTGTACCGAGATCATGCTGCTGGTGCGCCCAGAAGACAGTGCGGTGCCGTTGTTCGACACCACCACCCTGCACGCGCTTGCGGCGGTGGACGCTGCGCTGGCCTGACCGCGCGCAGCGTCAGCCTTCGCCCTGGACTTCCAGGGCGGTGATCAGCCAGTCGACCACGGCCTGCGAATCACACAGGAAGAAGATGGCATCACCCGAACGCGCCTCGGTCAGCAGTCGATAGACGGTAATCGCCACCGCCGACTGGTTGGCGATGAACACCTCCGGGCTGCGCGGCCCTTCGCTGTGGCCAGCCACGGCGTGCAACGCCTTGCGCGCAGCCACGGTGGCGGGCGGGTCTGCGCTGCGGGTCAGTTCCGGCCCGCGCAGGCCCCACGCAATGAACACATGCTTGCCCTTGAACGTGGTGTCCAGGACACGCACCTGCCCGGCCTCTGCGCCAGCCGAGCGATGAATGACGGTACTGCTGATCAACGCAACCCCCTGTGGTCGTCGTGGTCCGCGCATCCTCCTCCGCAAGCCGGCTGCACGCCAGTGACGGCAGCCACAGGCTGCGCCGGCATGCGTGGGAGACATGTAAGAAGGTGTAAGCCGATGCGATCGGATGTGCCGCGATGATAAGGGATGTAAGGCTCTGCATGGGCCGGTGCGCACTACTAAATCCCCACTGAGCCAGCGCCGGAACGATCCGTTCCGACGGCCTCGGGCTGGTCCATTCTTGCGGCCCATTCCCTCTGCCTAGGCTCTCCATGACCCATCGCCTGTTGCTGCCGATTTCCACCTCCGCCCTGGCCCTGTTGCTGGGGGCCACCACGGTGGCCGCCCAGGACTACGTCAGCGATCACATTCCGCCGCTGCGTTGCGAGTCGCAGTTCAACAAGACCCAGCAGTGCCCGATCGAAGGCCGCATGCGCATGGCCAGGCAGCTGTCGGTCACCCGCTGCGTCGAGGACCAGAACTGGGGCCAGAGCCGCCGAATGCTCTGGGTCACCGAAGGCTGCCGCGCTGAGTTCGTGGCCGACGAACAGGGACGCGGCCGCTGGCCGGGGCGCGGCCGGGACCGTGACCAGGATGACGACGGCGAGCGCCTGGTCTGCGAGTCCTACGAACAGAAGGACAAGGAATGCCGCATCCGGGTGCGCCATGGAGTGCGCCTGGTCAAGCAGAAGTCGGTGACGCCGTGCGTCGAGGACCGCAACTGGGGCTGGGACCGCCGGGGGGTGTGGGTCAGCGACGGCTGCCGTGCCGAGTTCCGCGTGTATTGACTGCCGACCACACGCTGGCTGTGGCGGATACGCAGACACGGCCGAGGTGATCGATGGGCTGGGCGCATCCAGTCCAGGAGCCTGCGATGGCACAGCCGATCTTTCCTCGACGATGCTGCATATCCGCGAGGTGATGCCCGCCTCGGGTTTCATCGACAGCGGCATCGTGCATGGATTGGACGAAGGCGATCCGGAGCTGATCTACCGCTTTTCCGGCAGCTGATCGAGATACATGGTCACCTTTGCGTCCAGCAGGTCCATCAATACCGGATCCATGCAGCGATAGTCGTCGGGGATATCCAGGCAATGCAGGCGCTTGTGTTCCAGCAGGCGCGCGTACGCGGCCTGCAGGCGATGCTGGTGCTTGGCCTCCATCACGAAGATGACATCGGCCCAGCGGATATCCGCCGGGCCGATGGGGCGTCGTGCGTGCGGGCTGGTGCCGGCCGACTTCGCGTTGAAGCCGGGCCGCCGTCGCCACATGGCTTCGGCGGTCGGGCTCCGCAGCTGGTTGCGGCTGCAGACGAACAGCAGGTTGATCATTCCTGTTCCTGCAGTTGGCGGGCGCTGAGGACCGGATAGGTGAAGCCCAGCTGGCGTGCACGCGCGAGCTTGGCATCGCGCGTATACAACAGCTTCCAGTTCTTCTCGGGCTTGTAGCGGTAGGCCGTCGTGGCGCGGTCGCCACCACGGTTGCGGGCCTGGCTACGACGCCAGGCACGGTTTCTTGCAGATTCCATGATGTGTTCTCGTGAGTACCGGGTTCAGCAGCCGCGGTAGTACGAGTGGCGCGCAGCATACACCGCACGCACAAAAAAGCCCACGCATCGCTGCGCGGGCTTCTTGATTCATCACAGTGGTCGGGACGGCCGGATTCGAACCGACGACCCTCTGCCCCCCAGGCAGATGCGCTACCAGGCTGCGCTACGCCCCGACTGATGCTGCGATGTGCCCGCCAGTGCGGCGGGCCGTGAAGTATAGCGGATTACGATGGAAATAGGATCAGCGGCGCAGCAACTGCAGCACTTCTTCCAGTTCCATGCGCACCTGCTTGATGATCTGGTTGCTCAGCGCCGATTCCTCGCGGGCATCGGGACCCTCCAGGCGCAGGCGTGCACCACCGATGGTGTAGCCCTGTTCGTACAGCAGGCTGCGGATCTGCCGCACCATCAGCACGTCATGGCGCTGGTAGTAGCGGCGGTTGCCTCGGCGCTTGGCCGGCTCAAGGCTGGGAAACTCGGTTTCCCAGTAGCGCAGGACGTGCGGCTTGACGTCGCACAGCTCGCTGACTTCACCGATGGTGAAGTAGCGCTTGGCCGGGATCGGCGGTAGTTCGCGGTTACTGCCCGGATCCAGCATAAGCTTCCACCCTCTCCTTGAGCTTCTGGCCCGGCCGGAAGGTGACCACCGTACGGGCGGAAATCGGAATTTCCTCGCCGGTCTTGGGGTTGCGACCCGGGCGCTGGTTCTTGCGCCGCAGATCGAAATTACCGAAGCCCGACAGCTTCACCTGACGTCCCTGTTCCAATGCTTCACGCAGCACATCGAAAAACGCGTCGACGAATTCCTTGGCTTCCCGCTTGTTCAGACCGACTTCGTCGAACAGCTTTTCCGCCATCTCCGCCTTGGTCAATGCCATTGCCTGCTACCCCCGAGTGCTGCCCGCTCAGCCGCGGATCCGGGCGTGGTGTTCACGCTCGATGGCAGTGACCGCCTCGGCCACCACCGCATCCACGTCGCGGTCCGTCAGAGTGCGCGACTTGTCCTGCAAAATCAAGCCCATAGCGAGACTCTTGAATCCCGGCTCGACGCCCTGGCCGACGTAACGGTCGAACAGGTTCAGGTCGCGCAGCAGCGGGCCGGCGGCCTGGCGGACGGTGGCCGCCAGATCGGTCCAGGCCACCTGTTCAGGCACCAGGAACGCCAGGTCGCGACGCACCGCCGGGAATCGCGACAGCTCGCCGGCACGCGGCAGGCGGCGGGCGGTCAGCGGTTCCAGATCCAGCTCGAAGGCGTAGACATCGGCCTCGATATCCATCGCCTTGGCCAGGCGCGGGTGGATCTGGCCGATCCAGCCGATCGCCACGCCATCGCGGAACACCTCGGCCGACCGCGCCGGGTGGCCGTAGGCACGGGACGACAGGCGGAACTCCAGTACCGCACCACTGGCAGCCGCCAGCGATTCCAGGTCGCCCTTCAGGTCATGGAAATCGACCTTGCGGGTCGGCAGGCCCCACTGCACCGCCTGGGCCTCACCGCAGACAGCTGCCGCCACGCGCAGGGTTTCCAGCGGTGCCGGTTGGCCATCTCCGGCCTGCTGGGCGAACACGCGGCCGAGCTCGAACAGGCGCACGCGGCCGAGCTGGCGGGCGGCGTTGCGGCCCAGGGTGGCGACCAGGCCCGGCAGCAGCGACGGACGCATCACCGCCAGTTCGGCCGACAGTGGGTTGGCCAGTGGCACCAGGCCGTCGCGCAGCTGCCACTGGGCCAGCAGTGCGTCGTCGACGAAGGCGAAATTGACGGTTTCCTGCAGGTCGCGGGCGATCAGCTGGCGGCGCACGCTCAGCGCGTCCAACTGGGTCTCGCTCGGCATCGCCACGCGCGAGGCACCGCCCGGCAGCGTGGTCGGGATCTGCTCGTAACCGTGGATGCGGGCCAGCTCTTCGATCAGGTCTTCTTCAATGGCGATGTCGAAGCGGCGGCTCGGCGCGGCGACCTGCCAGCCCTCGGCCGTGGCAGCCACGTCCATGCCCAGCGCGCGCAG
This sequence comes from Stenotrophomonas maltophilia group sp. RNC7, assembly GCF_030910085.1. Lineage (NCBI taxonomy): Bacteria > Pseudomonadati > Pseudomonadota > Gammaproteobacteria > Lysobacterales > Lysobacteraceae > Stenotrophomonas > Stenotrophomonas maltophilia group sp. RNC7. The sequence continues at coordinate 14,492 of NZ_JAVFVN010000476.1, forward strand.
GATGCGCTCGACTTCGGCGTCGTCGATGGTGATGCCCAGCACGCGGGTGATGCGTGCGCGGCGCAGTACGATCGTCGCCGGCTGCGGCAGGTCATCGGCGCGCACGGCCTCGGTGACCGGCGCCGGGGTACCGCCGGCCAGGTCCAGCACCAGGCGGGTGGCGTATTCGATGGCGGTGCGCGGCAGTGCCGGATCTACGCCACGCTCGAAGCGGTGGCCGGCATCGGTGTGCAGGCCCAGCTTGCGGCCACGGCCCATGATCGCAGCCGGCGCGAAGTGCGCGGCTTCCAGGAACACGGCAGTCGTCGCGTCGGTGACGCGGGTGTCGAAGCCGCCCATCAGGCCGGCCAGGCCGATCGCACGATCGGCGTCGGTGACCACCAGGAAGCTGTCGTCCAGCGCGGCATCGCGGCCGTCCAGCAGCTTCAGCGTCTCGCCCGCGCGCGAACGGCGCACGGCAATGCTGCCCTGCAGGGTGCCGAGGTCGTAGGCATGCATCGGCTGGCCCAGCTCCAGCATCACGTACTGGGTGATGTCGACCAGCAGCGAGACCGGACGCACGCCACTGCGGCGCAGGCGCTCGGCCATCCACAACGGAGTCTTGGCGGCAGCGTTGACGCCTTCGATGACACGGCCCAGGTAACGCGGCGCTTCGGCGCCGGCGTCGAGCTGGATGCCCAGCTCACGGCTGCCGACTGCCGGAATGGCGTCGGCAGCGAAGTCCAGCACTTCGCTGCGGGTGGCGGCGGCGACGTCGTAGGCGATGCCGCGCAGGCTGAAGCAGTCGGCGCGGTTCGGGGTCAGCTTGATCTCGATGCTGGCGTCCGGCAGGCCCAGGTACTCGACCAGGGCCTGGCCGACCGGTGCGTCATCGGGCAGTTCCAGCAGGCCGGAGGCATCGTTGTCCAGGCCCAGTTCCTTGGCAGAGCACAGCATGCCGTTGGACTCCACGCCGCGCAGCTTGGCCGGCTTGATCTTCAACTCGCCGATCTGCGCACCGACCATCGCCAGTGGCGCGACCAGGCCCGGGCGGGCGTTCGGCGCACCACAGACGATCTGCAGCAGCTCGCCCTGCCCGGCATCGACCCTGCACACCTGCAGGCGGTCGGCTTCGGGATGGCGCACGGCCTCGACGATGCGTGCCACGACCACGTGATCGAGGCCTTCGCCCAGCGCGGTCACGTCTTCCACTTCCAGGCCGATGGCGGTCAGCACTGCACTCAGTTCATCGCGCGAGGCGCCGGTCGGGACATGGCTGCGCAGCCAGTTTTCGGAGAATTTCATGGTGTCACCCTGGTGGGCCCGGCGCATGCGCCTGGGCCTGCGAATTTAGGAGCAGCCGAGCATCGCTCGGCTCTACATGGTTGCGGCTTACGCGAACTGTTTCAGGAATCGCACGTCGTTCTCGAAGAACGCGCGCAGATCGTTGACGCCGTAACGCAGCATCGCGAAGCGCTCCACGCCCATGCCGAAGGCGAAGCCGGTGTAGCGCTCCGGATCGATGCCGACGTTGCGCAGCACGTTCGGATGGACCATGCCGCAGCCCAGCACTTCCAGCCAGCGGGTGCTGCCATCGGGCTGCTGCCAGGCGATGTCCACTTCCGCGCCCGGTTCAACGAACGGGAAGTAGCTGGGGCGGAAGCGCATCTCGAAGTCGCGCTCGAAGAACGCGCGCACGAACTCGGCCAGCGTGCCCTTCAGGTCGGCGAAGGTCGAATGCTCGTCGACCAGCAGGCCTTCGACCTGGTGGAACATCGGCGAGTGGGTCTGGTCGCTGTCGCTTCGGTACACCTTGCCGGCGGCGATCATGCGCAGTGGCGGCGCGTGGTCGCCCATGTAGCGCACCTGCACGCCGGAGGTGTGCGTGCGCAGCAGGCGGCCGTCGCCGAAGTAGAAGGTGTCGTGCATGGCGCGCGCCGGATGGTGCGGCGGGAAGTTCAGCGCCTCGAAATTGTGCCAGTCGTCCTCGATCTCCGGCCCTTCCGACAGCTCGTAGCCCAGCCGGCCGAAGATGCCGGTGATGCGCTCCAGGGTGCGGGTGATCGGGTGCAGGCCGGCACGCTCGCCGTTGCGGCCCGGCAGGGTGATGTCGATGGCTTCGGCGGCCAGGCGCGCATCCAGCGCCGCGTCTTCCAGCAGCGCCTTGCGCTCGCCCAGCGCGCGGGTCAGCGCGTCGCGGGCCTGGTTGATCGCTTCACCAGCGGCCTTGCGCTCGTCCGCCGGCAGGGCACCGAGCTGCTTGAGCTGCGAGGTGATGCTGCCACTCTTGCCAAGCAGGGCCACGCGCAGCTGTTCCAGCACGTCGGGGCTCTGTGCGGCGGCCACATCGGCCAGCGCCTGGGTGGTGAGGGATTGGATGTCGCTCATGGGGGGCCGGAACTCCAGTCGATCTGCCATCGCGATGCGCGAAGGGCCGACCCCTGTCGCCACCGCCGTCCCCGCGCTGCCGCCATGGCCTCGCCGGGACCCAAAAAAGAATGGGGAAGGACTTGCGCCCTTCCCCATGCATTGCCTTGACCTGACACCGTTCCGAGTGAACGGTTACGGCATCGGGAAGGACTTATGCCGCCAGCGCGCCCTTGGCCTTTTCGGCCAGCGCAGCAAAACCGGCTGCGTCGTGCACGGCGATGTCAGCCAGGACCTTGCGATCCAGGGTGATGCCGGCCTTCAGCAGGCCGTTCATGAAGCGGCTGTAGCTCAGGCCGTTGATGCGGGCAGCCGCGTTGATGCGGGTGATCCACAGCGAACGGAAGTTGCGCTTCTTCTGCTTACGGCCGATGTAGGCGTACTGCTGTGCCTTGATGACCGCCTGCTTGGCGACGCGGAAGACCTTGCGACGGGCGTTGTAATAGCCCTTGGCGAGATCCAGAATCTTCTTGTGGCGGCGACGCGCCTGTACGCCACGCTTAACTCGTGCCATTTTTCAGTTCCTCAGAGGTAAGGGAGCATGCGGTCCAGACGGCCTGCGTCTTCTGCACGGACATGGCCCGTCTGACGCAGATTACGCTTACGCTTGGTCGCTTTCTTCGTGAGGATGTGGCTACGGTTGGCGTGGCCGCACTTGTACTTGCCCGAGGCGGTCTTGCGGAAACGCTTGGCCGCTGCCCGGTTGGTCTTGATCTTGGGCATTGCAATGTCCTTGATGGGATATGACCCTGGTTTCTGACTGATCTGGCGGCGGCCTGGGCCGCTCTTTCCGTCCTGCCATGATCGGCGTACGACCCGTCCTGGGTGGGTCGAGCCGGGCATGATACAGGCAAAACCGCCCTGCCACCAGCCCCTGCAACCCTTTCGCCGGCACTTCACGGCATCCTGCAAAAGCAAAGGGACGCCAGCGGCGCCCCCTTACCCTGAACCATTCAGCCAGGCGCCCCGCAAGGCGGCCCGTCAGGCCTCAGGTCTTCTTCTTCGGCGCGATCATCATGACCATCTGACGCCCTTCCAGGCGCGGACGGGATTCAATGACGATGTCCTCGCCCAGATCGGCCTCGATCCGGTTGGCCATTTCACGACCCAGTTCCTGGTGGCTCATTTCACGGCCACGGAAGCGGATGTTGACCTTGATCTTGTCGCCTTCTTCAAGGAACCCGCGCATCTTGCGCAGCTTGATCTGGTAGTCGCCCTCGTCCGTGACCGGACGGAACTTCACTTCCTTGATCTCGACCTGCTTGGTCTTCTTCTTGGCCTCGCTGGCCTTCTTCTGCGCTTCGAACTTGAACTTGCCGAAGTCCATGATCTTGCAGACCGGCGGATCGGCCTGCGGCTGGATCTCGACCAGGTCCAGGCCTTCATCTTCGGCCATGGACAGCGCTTCGTCGCGCGACAACACGCCGATCATTTCTCCGTCACTGCCGATCACGCGGACGCGCGGCACACGGATTTCCTGATTCTTGCGGTTCTGTTTGTTGTCAGGGGTGCTGATATTACGTTCTCCCAAGGGTATCGAACCGGTCCGGGTGCCTGTGCGCCCGGACCGGACCTTTGCTTACGCGCCCTCGGCGTGGAGCCGCTCGATGAAGGCCTGCAGGCTCATGCTGCCCAGATCTTCGCCAGAACGCGTACGCACCGCCACAGCCCCATTTTCCTTCTCGCGGTCACCAATGACCAGCAGGTAGGGCACGCGCTGCAACGTATGCTCGCGGATTTTATAGCCGATCTTCTCGTTACGCAAATCCGAGCTGACGCGGAAGCCTTGCTCCGCAAGGGTTTTGGTCACGCCCGAGACGTAGTCGGCCTGGGCGTCGGTGATGTTGGCCACCACCACCTGTGTCGGCGCCAGCCAGGCCGGGAACTGGCCGGCATGGTGCTCGATCAGGATGCCCAGGAAGCGCTCCATCGAGCCGACGATGGCGCGGTGCAGCATGACCGGGTGCTTCTTCTGGCTGTTCTCGTCCACGTACTCGGCGCCGAGGCGACCCGGCATCATGAAGTCGACCTGCATGGTGCCCAGCTGCCAGGTACGGCCGATCGCGTCCTTCAGGTGGTACTCGATCTTCGGGCCGTAGAAGGCACCCTCGCCCGGCAGCTCCTGCCATTCCACACCACAGGCGGTCAGTGCCGAGCGCAGCGCGCCTTCGGCCTTGTCCCAGGTGGCGTCGTCACCCAGGCGCGATTCCGGACGCAGCGCGATCTTGATCTGGATCTCGTCGAAGCCGAAGTGCCGGTAAACCGCCAGCGCCTGCTGGTGGAAGGCCGTCACTTCCGACTCGATCTGGTTTTCCGTGCAGAACACGTGGCCGTCGTCCTGGGTGAAGCCACGCACGCGCAGGATGCCGTGCAGCGCGCCGGACGGCTCGTTGCGGTGGCAGGAACCGAACTCGCCGTAGCGGATCGGCAGGTCGCGGTAGCTGTGCAGGCCCTGGTTGAACACCTGGATGTGGCCCGGGCAGTTCATCGGCTTGACCGCGTAGGTGCGCTTCTCCGATTCGGTGAAGAACATGTTGTCCTGGTAGTTGTCCCAGTGGCCGGACTTCTTCCACAGGCTCACGTCCAGGATCTGCGGGCAGCGCACTTCGCCGTAGCCGCTGTTGCGGTAGACCTTGCGCATGTACTGCTCGACCACCTGCCACAGTGCCCAGCCCTTCGGGTGCCAGAACACCAGGCCCGGGGCTTCTTCCTGCAGGTGGAACAGGTCCTGCTGCTTGCCGATGCGGCGGTGGTCGCGCATCTCGGCTTCCTCGATGCGCTTGATGTACGCCTCCAGCTGCTTCTTGTCGGCCCAGGCGGTGCCGTAGATGCGCTGCAGCTGCTCGTTCTGCGCGTCGCCGCGCCAGTAGGCGCCGGAGATGCGGGTCAGCTTGAAGGCCTTCAGGAAGCGCGTGTTCGGCACGTGCGGGCCGCGGCACATGTCCACGTACTCCTGATGGTAGTACATGCCCATCGCCTGGATGTCGTCGGACATGTCTTCGATCAGGCGCAGCTTGTAGTCCTCGCCACGGGCCTTGAAGATCTCGATCACCTCGGCGCGCGGCGTCATCTTCTTGATGACGTCGTAGTCCTGGGCGATCAGTTCACCCATGCGCTTCTCGATCGCGGCCATGTCGTCCGGCGTGAACGGGCGCTCGGAATAGATGTCGTAGTAGAAGCCCTCGGCGATCACCGGGCCGATCACCATCTTCACGTCCGGGTACAGCTGCTTGACGGCGTGGCCGACCAGGTGGGCGCAGGAGTGGCGGATGATCTCCACGCCCTCCTCGTCCTTGGCGGTGATGATGCGCAGGCTGGCATCGTGGTCGATGACGTCGCTGGCATCGACCAGCACGCCATCGACGGAACCGGCGATGGTGGCCTTGGCCAGGCCGGCACCGATCGACTGGGCGACGTCCATGACGCTGACGGGATTTTCGAACTCGCGGCGGCTGCCGTCGGGAAGGGTAATGTTGATCATCGCATTGGCTTCGTGCGGGCCCGCGGGGCGGGCTGGAAAGCGTTCCCGGGCCGCGGCCCGGGCAATAAAAAAGCGCCGCGAGGGCGCCTGGAACACAGGGCCTTCGGGGGCAGGTCAACAGTGGGCGGTGGTAGTGCTCATGTCGCACGCTCGGCCGGCGCTGGGCGCGGGCCACCTTGTTCCAGTCAGGAGTCTGCGACGATCTTAAACCAGCGCACCGGAAAGCCCAAGGGCTGCCGTACGGTCCGCTGAATGGCCGGCGCTGGCGGCGTGAAAACGCAATGATTACCATGTCCGCGCAGCCCGCCCCGTGCCAGCCTGCCCGCTTCCCCCAGGACCTCGTGATGCGCCACCCGCTCCGACCGGCTCCCGCCGGCCCCGCCCGTGCCCCGCGTTCGCCGGCCCACTGCCGCGGCGCCCGCCCGCAATGATCACCGTCGGCCTTTCCACCCTGGGCTTCTGCAGCCTGGGCATGCTGGCAGCGATGTTTTCGGCACTGGCCTTCTATGCCGCCTCGCCGCACTGCCGTTGGCCGCGCCTGCGCCGCGCCGGTCGCCTCGGTCGCCAGATCGGCCTGGTCGCCGCGGCTGCCGCATTGTGGCTGTGGATGGCCGAACTCGGCTTCGCTGCCGGTCTGGTGGCGATGCTGTGCACCTGGATGCTCGCCGCGATGCTGCTGCCGGCGCTGGCCGCCTGGCATCGCCCGGGCACGGAGTCGCCGTGATGTGGTCGCGCGCCATCGCCGGCATCATCGCTGGCTTCCTGCTTGCGGCCGCCGCGACCGGCCTGCTGGCCTGGCTGCCGCCCGGCCCGTGGCAGCGCGCACTGGTGCCGACCCTGATCGCCTTCATCCCGTTATGGATGCTGGCCGCCCTGTGGGCGTTCAGCTTCCGCAGCGCACTGCGCGCCTGGCTGGTTCTGGGGGGCAGCGCCGCAGCCGGCTTCGCCGTGCTCGGGCTGCTGCGCCTGGCCGGCGCGGTGCAATGAGAGCTCCCCCATGAAGTTCAGTTCGCAGACGCTGCGCACATTCACCACCCTGCACACCTGGGTCGGCCTGGTCGCCGGCTTCGGCCTTTTCGTGGCCTTCTATGCGGGTGCGCTGACCCTGTTCCATCACGACCTGCCGCTGTGGCAGACCCCGGGCGCCGCCACCGCCTTGCCGGCGGGCCTGGACGATGCGCAGTATCTGCTGGAAGACGTACTGGCGACACACCCGGAGGCCCGCCGCCACGTTGGCATGACCTTCCCCGGTACCGAACACCCGCAGCCCCTGGCGTACTGGCAGGCCGACGACGGCAGCTGGCGCTACGCCTGGCCGGGCCAGATCGCCGGCAGCCCCGCGCCGCCGCAGACCGGACTGGCCGAACTCGTCAACGAATTGCACTACAGCCTCGGCCTGCCGGTGGCCGGCATCTATGTGATGGGCGTCGTCAGCCTGCTGTATGGCATGGCGCTGCTGAGCGGCCTGGTGATCCACCTGCCTAGGCTGTTCGGCGACCTGTTCGCGCTGCGCCCGGGTCGCAACCTGAAGCAGCTGTGGCAGGACGCGCACAACGTGATCGGCGTGCTCAGCCTGCCCTTCCACCTGATGTTCGCGGTCACGGGCGCCCTGCTGTGCCTGGTGTTCGTGCAGATGGCCCTGCTCAATCCGCTGATCTACGATGGCAAGGCGCTGCAGGCGGTACCGACCGCGATGGACACTGCGCCGGTGCGCGATGCCAGCGGAATTCCGGCGCCACCGGGCAGCCTGCGCGTGCTGCATGCGCGCGCACTTGAAGTGGCCCGCGCGCAGGGCGTGGCCAACTTTGAACCGGCCTACCTGAAGCTGGCCAATGGCGGCGATGCCAACGCCACGATCGAGATCACCGGCGAGGCCAGTGGCACCCTCGGCCCGCTTGGTGCCGTGGCATTGGACGTGGCCAGTGGCGACCTGCTGGCCTCCCAGCTGCCGGGCCAGCGCGACGCCAACCACGCCACGCTCAGCGCCGCCTACGCGCTGCACTTCGGTGAGTTCGGCAACGGCGTGGTGGTCTGGCTGTACTTCCTGCTCGGCCTCGGCGGTGCGTTCCTGTTCTACTCCGGCAACCTGTTGTGGATCGAGTCGCGGCGCAAGCGTCGCCAGCCGCAACAGCCACGTGCCGGTGTGAACATGGCGCGGGCCACGGTCGGCGTGTGCATCGGCCTGTGCGTGGCGATCTCGATCGCGTTCGTCACCGCACTGGTGCTGGAGCGGCTGGCACCGTCGGCGGTCGGCCACGGCATCCGCTGGGCCTGCTTCGGCAGCTGGGCAGCCTGTGCGCTGTGGGCTGCACTGCGCCGTCCCGCGCAGGCCGCGCGCGAACTGCTGTGGGCCGCAGCGATCAGCACTGCACTGGTGCCGGTCCTGCACGGTGCACTCAATGGTGACTGGCTGTGGCGCGCCGCCGGGCGTGGCCAGTGGCCGCTGTTCTGGGTCGATGCCATCGCGCTGGCCATGGCCTTCGGCTTCGCCCGCCTGGCCGTCGCCAGCCAGCGCCGCGCCCGCAACGGCGATCCGAACAGCGTCTGGGCGAACTGAAGCGTCGCCGGGCATGGCCCGGCGCCAGCAGGCGAGTCAATCGCCGATACGCGCCTTCTGCCACGGGCCGAGCATGGCGTTGAGCAGGCTGGCCTGCTCGTCGTCGCCGGTCAGCTCCCACATGAACACCCCGGCCAGGCCCTGCTCGCGGGCGAACTGCGCACGCAGCCCGATCGAGCGCGGGTCTTCATAGCTGATGAAGACCTTCTGTTCGGCGTTGTACAGCCACGGGCTCTGCGCCTGCGGCTGCCAGTGCCTGGTCCAGCCCGGCTGGTCGAGATAGCGCGCCTTGATCACCCGCCAGTCGCCGGCGTCGGCCGGTGCGCTGTAAGGCTGATACAGGCCATCCGGTGCATCGCCGGTGACCTTGAAGCCGCGCCCGTAGAACGGCACGCCCAGCACCAGCTTGTCGGCCGGCACGCCATGTTCACGGTAGTACTGCACGGCGCCGGCCACGTTGTTCCAGCGGCGCAGCTCCGGCGCCAGCGGATCGGCCGGCACCTCATGCAAGGGCGCATTGAAGGTCGACACCGACGAGAAGCCGGTGCCCATGTCGTAGCTCATCAGGTTGATGAAATCGAACACCCTGGCCAGCGCCGGCAGGTCGTAGCTCGCCGCCGGATCATAGGGGCCATCGGTCTGCAGGCGACCGGCGGCCAACGCGGCGGTCAGCAGCATCGGCTGGCCAACCTTGCGACCGCGCGCATCGAGTGCCTGGCGGAAGGCCTGCGCAAGCCGGGTCAGGTTGGCGCGATCCTGCGGGCGGTGTGCCAGCTCCTTCGGCCCACCACTGACCGGGAATTCCCAGTCGATGTCCACACCATCGAAGCTGCCTGCATGGCGCTCGAAGAACAGCGCCATGCATGAGTCGACCAGGCGCTTGCGGCTGGTTTCGGTCAGTGCCGCATCGGAGAAGCCGCCTGCGCCCCAGCCGCCAATGGAGATCAGCGTGCGCAGGTGCGGGTGCGCCTTCTTGAGTTCGGCCAGTGCGGCGAAATTCTTCGGCGCTTCCGCACCGACCGTGCAGCGGCCGTCCTCGATGGTGGAGAACGCGTAGAACAGGTGGGTCAGGCGCTCGGCCGGAATGCTCGACACCGGATAGCGCTCGGCCGATCCACCAGGGTAATAGGCGCCGAAGATCGGCTGCTGTGCGGGCGCTGCGTGCGCGGCAATGGGCAAGGCACCGGCAATCAGCACGGCAAGGACGGCCACGGTCTGGCGGAACATGGGATCTCCCGGTTCAAAGGCGCCGCCACGTTAGCAAACCGATGGGGCTGCGGTACGGATGTCGCGGCATGTCGTCCCGCGGACAGGCACACCGCATCCCGTGACGACAGCGGGGCAGACACGCGATTGCCGTCATGCACTGCAGCAGGACACGCACCGACGCCGCCGCCCCATGCATCGGCTAAGGTAGCCGCAGACCTTCAATCGCGCATGGACATGAGCACCGACTACGACAGTATCGACGACGGCGACCTGCTTGGCGACGAAACCCTCGACGACCGCGAGGCACTGGAGGCGCGCGCCTACGCCGCCTTCCGCGAAGGCGACCTGCAGCAGGCGGTGGCGCTGTTCGGCGAGCTGATCGCACTCGCTGCCGAAGTGCCGTACCTGCATTACATGCGCGGATTGGCACACAAGTACCTGCGCGACTGGGCCTCCTCACTGCAGGACAACCTGCAATCAGAACAGCTGCGCGGCGAGTTCGATGAAGCCACCGCGTGGAATGCCGGTATCGCCGCCACCGGCGTCGGTGACTGGGCCGAAGCACGCCGCCAATGGTCCCGCTGTGGCATCACCCTGCCCGAGGGCGAAGGCCCGATCGAGGGCAACTTCGGCGTGGCCTGCGTGCGCTTGGCACCGTGGTCCGACGCCGAAGTGGTGTTTATGAGCCGCATTGATCCGGTGCGTGCACGCATCGACAACGTACCGCTGCCTGAAAGCGGCTTCCGCTTCGGCGACATCGTGCTGCACGACGGGGCCTCGACCGGCCAACGTGCCTATGACGAGCGCCAGGTGCCGGTGTTCAATGCCATGCAGCGCCTGCAGCCTTCGGACATGGCGACCTTCACCGTGTTCGTGCAGTGCGACTCGGCCGATGACATCGCTGCCCTGGAGGCCATCATGCTGCCCGGCATCGGCATGGTCGAGGACTGGACGGCCACCGTGCGCCGGCTGTGCCGCCGCTGCAGCTACGGCACGCCTCACCATCATGGCGATGAGGCACCAGGTGAAGACCAATGGAGACGCGAACGTGACCTCGGCGTGGCCGCACAGGGCCGGGCCGCGGTGGAAAAGCTCATGGCGATGTGGGTTGCTGCAGCCCCCGGCCGCGTGCTGGAGGCCATCGAACAGCGCGAGCACCCGCTGAGTGACCCCGAGCCGGGCCAGGTGTGGTGGCTGGGAGAGGAGGAAGAAGGCGCGCAGGTGTAGGGCCCAACGATCCTCGCCCACAGGATTCCAGGCAAAGAAAAAGCGGGCCGAAGCCCGCTTTCTCATTTGCGAAAGCGTGAGGACCAACGGTCCTCACCCACCGCACGATCAGCAGTACCGATTATTCGGCGCTGGCGCCTTCGCCTTCTTCGACGGCCTTCATCGACAGGCGGATACGGCCCTGCTTGTCGACTTCCAGCACCTTGACCTTGACCACATCGCCTTCCTTCAGCTTGTCGCCGACCTTCTCGACGCGCTCGCTGGAGATCTGCGACACGTGGACCAGGCCGTCCTTGCCCGGCAGGATGGTGACGAACGCACCGAAGTCCATGATCTTGGCGACCTTGCCTTCGTAGATGCGGCCCGGCTCGACGTCCGAGGTGATCTGCTCGATGCGGGCCTTGGCAGCCTGGGCAGCGATGGCGTTGACCGACGCGATGACGATGGTGCCATCGTCCTGGATGTCGATCTGGGTGCCGGTTTCCTTGGTGATGGCCTGGATGGTCGAGCCACCCTTGCCGATCACTTCGCGGATCTTGTCCGGGTGGATCTTGATGGTCAGCAGGCGCGGCGCGTAGTCCGACAGCTCCTCACGCGGAGCGGTCAGGCCGTGGGCCATTTCACCCAGGATGTGCAGACGGCCAGCCTTGGCCTGCTGCAGGGCCTGCTTCATGATCTCTTCGGTGATGCCTTCGATCTTGATGTCCATCTGCAGGGCGGAGATGCCCTCAGCGGTACCGGCCACCTTGAAGTCCATGTCGCCCAGGTGATCTTCGTCACCCAGGATGTCGGACAGGACCACGAAACGGTCGCCTTCCTTGACCAGACCCATGGCGATGCCGGCCACCGGGGCCTTCACCGGCACGCCGGCGTCCATCAGCGCCAGCGACGAGCCGCAGACCGAGGCCATCGACGAGGAACCGTTCGACTCGGTGATTTCCGAAACGACGCGGATAGTGTACGGGAAGGCTTCCAGCGACGGCATGACAGCCAGCACGCCGCGCTTGGCCAGACGACCGTGGCCGATTTCGCGGCGCTTCGGGCCCATCATGCGGCCGCACTCACCCACCGAGAACGGAGGGAAGTTGTAGTGGAACAGGAAGTTTTCCTTGTACTCACCGGCAACGGCGTCGATGACCTGGCCGTCACGGGCGGTGCCCAGCGTGATGGTCACGATGGCCTGGGTTTCGCCACGGGTGAACAGCGAGGAACCGTGGGTACGCGGCAGCACGCCGGTCTTCACGGTGATCGGGCGGACGGTGTCCAGCGCACGGCCGTCGATGCGGACCTTGGTGTCCAGCACCGAGTCACGCATGGTGCGGTATTCCAGTTCGCCGAATTCCTTCGACAGCTCGGCCGGGTTCCAGCCTTCGGCGGCCACACGACCGGCCAGGGCTTCGAACACGTCCTTCTTGATCGCCGAGATGGCGTCACGGCGCTGCAGCTTGTCACGCACCTGGAAGGCTTCGCCCAGGCGCGGGCCGATGGCTTCCTTCAGGGCGGAGATCAGCGCGTCGTTCTTGGCCGGGGCTTCCCAGGTCGACGGCTTGGTGCCGGCTTCGACGGTCAGCTCGTTGATCGCGTTGATGACCTTCTGCATTTCGCGGTGACCGAAGGTCACGGCACCCAGCATCACTTCTTCGGACAGCAGCGCGGCTTCGGATTCGACCATCAGCACGGCGTTGGAGGTACCGGCAACGACCAGTTCCAGCTGCGAGTCAGCCAGTTCGCTGACGGTCGGGTTCAGGATGTACTCGCCGTTCTTGTAGCCGACCTTGGCAGCGCCGATCGGGCCCATGAACGGGGTGCCGGCCAGGGCCAGCGCAGCCGAGGCGCCGATCAGGGCCGGGATGTCGCCGTCCACGTCCGGGTTCAGCGACATGACCGTGGCGATGATCTGCACTTCGTTCTTGTAGTCTTCCGGGAACAGCGGACGGATCGGACGGTCGATCAGACGCGAGATCAGCGTTTCCTTCTCGGTTGCACGGCCTTCACGCTTGAAGAAACCACCCGGGATGCGGCCGCCGGCGTAGAACTTTTCCTGATAATCGACGGTCAGCGGGAAGAAGTCCTGGCCTTCGCGCGCGCTCTTGGCGGCGACGGCGGTGACCAGCAGTACGGTGTCGTCCATCTTGACGATGACCGCACCGCTGGCCTGGCGGGCGACTTCGCCGGTCTCAAGCGTGACGGTGTGCTTGCCGTACTGGAAGGTTTTGGTGATTTTTGCCACGGAGGGTGTCCTTGGGGATGCTGTCTGCGAATTTGGACCGTCGGCGACCCTTGCCGCCAGCGGGTGGCCGGATCGTTCCGGCCTGAATCGGGGATTGCGGTGCTACAAAACAAAACCGCGGCGCATCGCTGCGCCGCGGGGGATTCGTTGCTTAGCGACGCAGGCCAAGCTTTTCGATCAGGGCCTTGTAACGCTCGACGTCCTTCTTCTTCAGGTAGTCGAGCAGGCTGCGACGGCGGTTGACCATCTGCAGCAGGCCGCGGCGGCTGTGGTGATCCTTCTTGTGGGTCTTGAAGTGGCCGGTCAGCAGTTCGATGCGGGCGGTCAGCAGGGCAACCTGGACTTCCGGGGAGCCGGTGTCAGCGGCGCTGCGCTTGTTGTCTTCAATGACCTTCTGGGTGTCGATCGACATTTCTTTTTTCTCTGTGATGCGTGGCCGGCAGGAACGCGCTTCGCGCACCGCCAGGCTCGCCGTGGACTACGAGGATGAAACCTGCGGGAGGCAGGTTGCCGGAAAACGGCCGCGAAATTGTAACGGCCAGGGGCTTCCGGGACAAGGACCGGGGCTGAACCACCCTGCCCCGGTCAGAGGTTGAAACGGCGCTGCGGGGCCAGCAGGCCACTGTCGTCGACCTGGCCCAGGCCCTGGACAGCATCGTCCGGACCGAACACGGCCACCAGGCCATGCGGCCAGGTCATGTCACGCTGGCGCTGGCCGACGCAGAAACGGTGAGCCTGGGCGGCGTCGAGGTCGACCCGCGGATACTCGGCCAGGCCGGCCGCCAGCGGCAGCAGCAGCGCGTCCATGCCCGCCTCGTCGCCGGCCTTGGCCATCACCCGCAGCTGGTCCAGGGTGACCATCACCGGTTCACGGAACGGCTCGACCCATAGCCGGCGCAGCGCACTGATATGGGCGCCGCAGCCCAGGCGTTCGCCGAGGTCGCGTGCCAGGCTGCGGATGTAGGTGCCGGAGCCACAGGTCACGCGCAGCCGCAGCCGTTCCGGCTGCTGCTCGAGTACCTCGATGGCGTGCACCTGCACCTCGCGCTCCGGGGCCTCGATGGCCTCGCCGCGGCGGGCCTTCACATACAGCGGTTCACCGCCCTGCTTCAGCGCCGAATAGATCGGCGCCCGCTGGCGGATGTTCCCCGTCAGTGGTGCCAGCGCAGCCTGCAGGGCCTCGGCGCTGATCGCCGGCACCGGACGCTGCAGCAGCACCTGGCCCTCGGCATCATCGGTATCCGTGGTCTGGCCGAGCACGATCTCGGCATCGTACGCCTTGGCCGAACCCAGCAGCAGGCCGGCGATCTTGGTCGCCTCGCCGAAGCATAGCGGCAGCAGGCCGGTGGCCAACGGGTCGAGGCTGCCGGTGTGGCCACCCTTCTCGGCACGGAACAGGCGGCGCGCCACCTGCAGGGCGGCGTTGGAGCTCATGCCGGTCGACTTGTCGAGCAGCAGGATGCCATCCAGGCGGCGGAACTGAATTCGGGTCATGACAGATACGGGTAGCGCCGGGCCATGCCCGGCGAGCGCGAAGCGCGGCCAGCGTCCGGCCTCGCACGGTCAGAATGAAAAGACGCCGGGCATGGGCCCGGCGCTAGCTTATTCTTCGTCGCTCTCGCGACGCTTCTCCGCGGCCAGCGTATCGGGCAGGTCGCGCAGGATGTTGTCGATGTGCTCACCACGGTCGACCGAATCGTCGTAGTGGAAATGCAGCTCCGGCACGTGGCGCAGCTTCATCGCACGGGCCAGGTCCATGCGCAGGCGGTAGCCCAGCTCCTTCAGGCCGGCCACGGCTTCAGCCGAGCGTTCCGGCATCAGGGCGGTGACGAACACCTTGGCATGGGCCATGTCGCGGGTGATTTCCACGTCGGACACGCTCACCGAGGGCAACCCGTGCTCGCGCACGGCGTTGTGCACCAGGGTGCCGAGTTCACGGCGCAGCTGGGCGGAGACACGGTCGGTTCGATGGAAAGTCTTGGGCACGAGCAGCTCTTGGTTCAGTTGTCGCCCGACCAACGGTCGGGCGCTACCTTTGATTCGATTGTCGCCCGACCAACGGTCGGGCGCTACAGGTACATGGTAGGGCCCGACCGTTGGTCGGGCCACCTTGCAGCATTACAGGGTGCGCGGCACTTCGATACGCTCGAAGCACTCGATCTGGTCGCCTGGCTTGACGTCGTTGTAGGCCTTCACCGCGATACCGCATTCGGTACCGTTGCGGACTTCCTCGACGTTTTCCTTGAAGCGACGCAGCGATTCCAGCTCGCCCTCGAAGATCACCACGCTGTCGCGCAGCACGCGGATCGGCTTGTTGCGCTTGACCACGCCCTCGATGACCATCGAGCCGGCAACGGCGCCCAGCTTGGAGCTGCGGAAGACGTCGCGGACCTCGGCGATACCGATGATCTCTTCGCGGATCTCCACGCCCAGCAGACCGGATGCCACCTGCTTCACCTGATCGATCACGTCATAGATGATCGAGAAGTAACGCAGGTCGACGCCGTTGGATTCAATGATGCGACGGGCCGAAGCATCCGCACGCACGTTGAAGCCGATGACGGTGGCCTTCGAAGCAGCCGCCGAGTTGGCGTCCGATTCGGTGATGCCGCCGACGCCGGAGTGGATCACGTTGATGCGGATGTCTTCGTTGGACAGCGCGACCAGTGCCTGGCTCAGGGCCTGCACCGAACCCTGCACGTCGGCCTTGATGACCAGGTTGAGAACCTGCTGGCCCTCGCCCTTGCCCAGGGTCGCCATGATGTCTTCCATGCGGCTGCCAGCGGTGGCGACCAGGCGCGACTCACGGCGCTTGGTCTCACGCTGCTGCGCAACATCCTTGGCCAGGCGCTCGTCCTCGACCACCACGAAGTCGTCTCCGGCTTCCGGCACACCGGACAGGCCCAGGACCTGCACCGGGATCGACGGGCCGGCGAACTCCGGCTGCTTGCCGGTTTCGTCGAACAGCGCACGCACGCGGCCGTACTGGATACCGCACACCAGGTAGTCGCCCTTCTTCAGGCGGCCCTGCTGCACCAGCACCGTAGCGACCGGGCCGCGGCCCTTGTCCAGCGACGATTCGATCACCACGCCCGAGGCGCGGCCTTCGTCGACGGCCTTCAGTTCCAGCAGTTCGGCCTGCACCGACACCGCGTCCAGCAGGTCGTCGATGCCCAGGCCGGTCTTGGCCGAGATCTCCACCATCTGGATGTCACCACCGAACTCTTCGGCCACGACCTGCTCGGAGAGCAGCTCGTTCTTGACCCGCATCGGGTCGGCACCGGACTTGTCGATCTTGTTGATCGCCACGATCAGCGGCACACCCGCCGAACGGGCGTGCTGGATCGCTTCCTTGGTCTGCGGCATGACGCCGTCGTCGGCAGCAACCACCAGCACCACGATGTCGGTCAGCTTGGCACCGCGGGCACGCATCGAGGTGAACGCGGCGTGGCCCGGGGTATCCAGGAAGCTGATGACGCCCTTGGGCGTTTCGACGTGATAGGCACCGATATGCTGGGTGATGCCGCCGGCTTCGCCGTGGGCAACCTTGGTGCGGCGGATGTAGTCCAGCAGCGAGGTCTTGCCGTGGTCGACGTGACCCATGATGGTGACCACCGGCGGGCGCTGCACGGCTTCGCCTTGGTTTTCACCGGTCGAAGCAAGCAGCGCGTCTTCGGCATCGTTGTCGTTGGCACGGATCGCCTTGTGGCCGAGTTCTTCGGTCACCAGCGCAGCGGTGTCGTGGTCGATGGACTGGGTGATGGTCGCCATCACGCCCATCTTGAACAGCGCCTTCACCACCTCGCCGCCCTTCAGCGCGAGCTTCTGCGCCAGGTCGGCCACGGTGATGGTCTCGCCGATCGCGACTTCACGCACGACCGGGGCGGTCGGGCGTTCGAACGCGTGCGGACCGGCATTGTTGCCACCACGCGACATGTCGCGACGGCCACCGGACTGGTTGCGGCCACCCGGACGTCCACGCGAATTGCTGTTGTTGCTGTTGCCGCGACGCGCGCGGTCGGCGGCCGACAGGTGCATCTGGCCGGCAAAGCGGTCGCCCGGGCCACGCTCGTTGCGCGGCGCGCTGCGGTTGTTGCGCTCGTCGTTGCGCGGCGGCGGCGGCGGAGCACCACGCGGCGCAGCCGGGGCGGCGGCCGGGGCGCGCGGCGGGCGCGGCGCGGTTTCGTCGATCGGAGCACGCTTGGGCTTGCTGGCGGCCAGTGCCTCGGCCGCCTTGGCCGCAGCCGCAGCTTCCTCGGCAGCCTTCTTCTCGGCTTCGGCGCGCTCCTTGGCGGCGGCCTCTTCCTCACGGGCACGGACGATGGCCTCGTCGCGCAGACGATCCTTCTCGGCCAGGGCCTGCTGTTCGGCGAGGTTGCGCGCACGCGACTCTTCCAGCTTGCGCAGGATGTCGGCGCGCTCTTCGTCCGGCGTCATGGCGCGAGCACCATCCTTGACGTAGGTACGCTTCTGGCGCACCTCGACATTCACGGTCGTCTTGCTGCGACCGGAATTGACCGTCACTTCCTGCTGCTTCCGGCGGTTGAGCGTGATCTTCTTCGCAGACTGATCGGTCTCTTCCGGGGCCTGCTCGGGCTTGCCGTGCGAACGACGAAGGAAGCCCAGGAGCTTTACCTTCTCGGAGCTGGTCACGACCTGGTCGGGACCGCTGAACTTCATGCCGGCACCGGCCAGCTGTTCCAGCAGTTTTTCGACCGGCGTGTTGACCAGTTCGGCAAGCTTGCGGATGGTGGTTTGCTGCGACATTCGGATCCTATGATCTTGTGGGCGCCCCCCCGCATCTGGAGGTGGCGCGGATTCTACGCCCTGAGCGGCTCAGGGCCCTGTTCATTGCCGGCTCATTCGCCGCGTTCCAGTCGGGCGATCTCCTCGGCACGGGCGGCCAGGATCAGCGCAGCGGCGCGCGCCTGATCCAGTCCTTCGATGCCGAAGTCCATGACCTCGTCGGCGGCCAGGTCGGACAGGTCCTCGCTGGTACGCACGCCGTGGCCGGCCAGCGCATATGCGGTGGCTTCGTCCATGCCCTTCAGGGACAGCAGGTCCTGCGCCGGCTGGCCGTCTTCAAGGCCTTCCTCGACTGCCAGGGCCTCATTGAGCAGCGCATCGCGGGCACGAGCGCGCAGCTCTTCGACGATGTCCTCGTCGAAACCTTCCACGGCCAGCAGTTCGCCGACCGGGACATATGCGATTTCCTCGACGGTGCCGAAGCCTTCGCTGACCAGGATGCCGGCGATTTCCTCGTCCACTTCCAGCTTGTCCATGAACAGCTGGCGGGCGGCAGCCTGTTCGGCCTCCGACTTGGCAGTGACCTGGTCCTGGGTCATCACGTTGAGCTGCCAGCCGGTCAGGCGGCTGGCCAGGCGCACGTTCTGGCCGCCCTTGCCGATCGCCTGGGCCAGGCGGTCTTCGGCAACGGCCAGGTCCATCGAGTGCTTGTCCTCATCGACGATGATCGACTGCACTTCGGCCGGCGCCATCGCGTTGATGACGAAGTTGGCCGGGTTGTCGTTCCACAGCACGATGTCCACGCGCTCGCCATTGAGCTCGTTGGACACGGCCTGCACGCGCGAACCGCGCATGCCGATGCAGGCACCGATCGGATCGGTGCGCTGGTCGTGGGCCAGCACGGCGATCTTGGCGCGGTCGCCCGGATCGCGGGCGCAGGCCTTGATTTCCACCAGGCCCTGGCCGACTTCCGGCACTTCCAGCTTGAACAGCTCGATCATGAACTCCGGCGCGGCGCGGCTGATGAACAGCTGCGGGCCACGCGGCTCCGAGCGCACTTCGGCCAGGTAGCCGCGCACGCGGTCGCCGGCACGCAGCACGTCGCGCGGAATGCCCTTGTCCTTCGGAATGAAGCCTTCGGCATTGCCACCGAGGTCGACGTAGATGTTGCCGCGCTCGGCGCGCTTGACCACACCGGTGATCAGCTCACCCACGCGATCCTTCCATGCATCCACGACCTGCTGGCGCTCGGCTTCGCGCACGCGCTGGACGATGACCTGCTTGGCGGCCTGGGCAGCGATGCGGCCGAAGTCCGGGTTCTCGATCTGCTCTTCGATGTAGTCGCCGACCTCGACGCCTTCGGCCTCGTCGACGGCGTCCATCAGGCGGATCTGGCGATCCGGGGATTCCATGACCACGTCATCAGCCACCACTTCCCAGCGGCGGAAGGTTTCGTAGCTGCCATCCTTGTGGTCGATGACCACGCGGGTCAGCACTTCCTCCTCGGGATAGCGCTTCTTCGCTGCCGAGGCCAGGGCGGCCTCGATGGCATCGAAGATCACTTCACGCGGCACGCCCTTCTCGTTGGCGACTGCGTCGACTACCAGCAACAGTTCCTTGCTCATTGGCTCACTCCGCGCGCGGCTTCTTTGCCGCCGGCTCGTTGGAAGAAGAATTCGTGTTCGGCTTCGGACGCTTCGGCGCCGGACCGGTCGGCTTGCTCGGGGCCAGCCCCAGCGCCACCCAGTCGGGCATGATCCGTGCCTTGTCGATGTTGTCGGCCGACACGACCACTTCAGCCTTGTCGACGATGAAGGTGATGGTGCCCGCGGCCTCGTCGATCGCTTCGATGCGGCCCTGCAGGCGACGACGGTTGTCCTGCGGCAGCTTCAGCGTGACCTTGGCTGATTCACCCTGGTGGCGGCCGAACTGCTCCAGGTTGAACAGCGGGCGGTCCACGCCCGGCGAGGACACTTCCAGCGTGTAATTGCCGCTGATCGGGTCTTCGACGTCCAGCTGCGCCGAGACTTCGCGGCTGACCCGCTCGCAGTCGTCGACATTGATGATGCGCTCAGGCTGTTCAGCCAGCGGCACGTCGATGTAAAGGCGCAGGGTCGCACCGCCGGGGGCCGGCAGATACTCAACGCCCAGCAGCTCCAGGCCCAGCGACACAACGGTCGGGGCGAGCAGATTCGCGATGTCGGTTGCCTTGTCGCTCACAGCCTGCCTTGATCTCTATGGTTGGGTGCCGGCCTTGGCCGGCGTGGAAACATGACGCCCCGGAAACGACAAAGGGCCCGTTGGGCCCCTTTTCCGGAAAGACTCCGGTGACTGGATTCCGGTTGCAACCTGCATCGCCTGCCGGTTGCGGCCCTCCTTCCGGGTCCGGACTCCCGCTGGGAGGCCGCCTTCAGGGGTACTGCTAGGCCGCTGATGATAGCGGCTGCACCGCGCTGGTGCAAGGTGCGGGGCTACCCCGAAGCGTCCGCTGCGCTCGCCGGGCATGGCCCGGCGCTACCACCGTGCGGCGTACGGGTAGCGCCGGGCCAGCCCAAAGAAAAACGCCCTCGAAGCAGGACTTCGAAGGCGATCTTCTTACTTGGTAGCGGGGGCAGGATTTGAACCTGCGACCTTCGGGTTATGAGCCCGACGAGCTGCCAGACTGCTCCACCCCGCATCAGAAGCGGAATTATGAGCGATGGCTCCAAAAACTGCAAGCCTTCCCTCATTCATCAAACCGGTTGGCGCCGATCGGAAGTTGGTAGCGGGGGCAGGATTTGAACCTGCGACCTTCGGGTTATGAGCCCGACGAGCTGCCAGACTGCTCCACCCCGCACCGGAAGTGTTTGAACTGCTGCCCTGCTCTTTCGAGGAGGGCTACCGCAACGATGTTCTGGCTGAACCGCTGCAGTGACAACTCAGGCTGCGCATATTACACGAATCGCGCAGCTTTGTGTCAACTTTTATGCAAGATGCGCAAATGCCTGCTGGCACCAGACCATGATCGGGTTCCAGGCCAGGCCCAGGGCCAGCAGCGCCAGGGCATTGACGCCCAGCACCACACCCAGCACGCGGTCGTTGTTGCGCGGCATGGCCTCGCCCACCGGCTCATCGAAGTACATGACCTTGATGACGCGCAGGTAGTAGAAGCAGCCGACCACGGCGCACAGCACGCCCAGGATGGCCAGCCACAGCAGGCCGCCGTTGACGGCCGCGCCCAGCACCGCCAGCTTGGTCCAGAAGCCCAGGAACGGCGGGATGCCGGCCAGCGACGCCATGATGCACAGCACCAGGCCTGCCATCCACGGGTTGCGGGCATTGAGGCCCTTGAAGTCCTCGATGTTCTCGGCTTCAAAGCCGGCACGCGACAGCGCGATGATCGCGCCAAAGGCGGCGGTCGACATGATGGCGTAGGCCAGTGCGTAGAACAGCGCAGCGGCATAGCCCTGCGCGCCACCACCGGCGATGCCCATCAGCAGGAAGCCGATGTGCGAGACGGTGGAGAACGCCAGCATGCGCTTGAGATTGCTCTGCGCGATGGCCATCAGGTTGCCGATGACCAACGAGACTGCGGCCAGGCCGGCGATCAGCAGCTGCAGTTCCGTCGACAGCGGGCCCACGCCCATTTCCAGCAGGCGGTAGGCCATGCCGAAGGCGGCCAGCTTCGGCGCCGAGCTGATGAACAGCGCGATCGGTGCCGGGGCACCCTGGTACACGTCCGGCAGCCACATGTGGAACGGTGCCGCACCCAGCTTGAAGGCGACGCCGGCGATCATGAACACCGCACCGGTGATCAGCAGCACGCGCTCTTCCGAGTGCGGGATGGCGTCACGGATGACGTCCAGGTGCAGGCTGCCGGTGGCGCCGTAGATCAGCGACATGCCGTACAGCAGCAGGCCCGAGGCCAGCGAGCCGAGCACGATGTACTTCATCGCCGCTTCCGAGGCCAGGCCGTTTTCGCGGTTGCTGGCGACCAGGGCGTAGGAGCACAGCGCCAGCAGTTCCAGGCCCAGGTAGACCATCAGCAGGCTGCCGGCCGACACCAGGATCATCATGCCGGCGGTGCCGAACAGGATCAGCACCGGGATCTCGCCCTGGAACAGGTTGCGGTCACGCAGATAACGCCAGCCATAGACCAGGGTCAGGCCGCTGAGCAGCACGATCCCGGTCTTCATCACGTCCGCGGCGGTATCGCGCACGAACATGCCATGGAAGACCTCGCCCTGCCCGCCCACGCCGGTGGCCAGCATGAACAGCACCACGGCCAGCGCAGCGAGCGAGAACAGGTGGGTGACGATCTTGTTCCGGTTGCTGACGAACAGGTCGAGGATCATCAGGGCGAAGG
Source organism: Stenotrophomonas maltophilia group sp. RNC7 (assembly GCF_030910085.1). Classification (NCBI taxonomy): domain Bacteria; kingdom Pseudomonadati; phylum Pseudomonadota; class Gammaproteobacteria; order Lysobacterales; family Lysobacteraceae; genus Stenotrophomonas; species Stenotrophomonas maltophilia group sp. RNC7. Next base: position 36,693 of record NZ_JAVFVN010000476.1, read on the forward strand.
CGCTGCCGATCAGCACCAGCTCGGGAGCGAGCGGTGGCAGGTCAGCGGCGGTCAATGGCAGCAGCGGCGAGGTGGTCATCATCAAATCCTGGAATTACAGCAGCTTGCTGGATGCGATCTGCATCGCCAGCTTCGCGATCGAGGGCTCCATCAGGTCGGTCAGCGGCTTGGGATAGATGCCCAGGGCCAGCACGCCGATGGCGAACACGCCCAGCACCAGCCATTCGCGGCCGTTGATGTCCTTCAGTTCGGCAACATGGCTGTTGGCCACTTCACCGAAGAAGATGCGCTTGTACAGCCACAGGGTGTAGGCGGCGCCGATGATCAGGGTGGTGGCCGCGCCCAGCGCGATCCACGGATTACGCTGGAAGGCCGAGAGGATGACCATGAACTCGCCGACGAAACCGCTGGTACCGGGCAGGCCCGCGTTGGCCATGAAGAACAGCATGGCGAAGGTGGCGAACCACGGCATCACGTTGACCACGCCGCCGTAATCGGCGATGCGGCGGCTGTGCATGCGGTCGTACAGCACGCCGACGCAGGAGAACATCGCGCCGGACACGAAGCCGTGCGAGATCATCTGCACCATGGCGCCCTGCAGGCCCAGGCGGGCGGCATCGGCGTTGCCGGCTTCACGCACCAGCCACAGGGCGATGAAGGTGCCCAGGGTGACGAAGCCCATATGCGCGATCGACGAATAGGCGATCAGCTTCTTCATGTCGTCCTGCACCAGGGCGACCAGGCCAACGTAGATCACCGCGATCAACGACAGCGCGATCACCAGCCAGGCCCATTCCTGCGAAGCGTCCGGGACGATCGGCAGGTTGAAGCGCAGGAAGCCATAGCCACCGATCTTCAGGGCGATGGCGGCCAGGATCACCGAACCGGCGGTCGGCGCTTCCACGTGGGCGTCCGGCAACCAGGTATGGACCGGGAACATCGGCACCTTGACCGCGAAGGCGATCAGGAACGCGAAGAAGATCCAGGTCTGTTCCTTGGCCGACAGCGGCAGTGCATACAGGTCGGCCAGCTGGAAGCTGCCGCCCTTCATGTACAGGTAGATCAACGCCACCAGCATCAGCACCGAGCCGAGGAAGGTGTACAGGAAGAACTTCAGCGCAGCGTAGATGCGGCGCGGGCCGCCCCAGACACCGATGATCAGGAACATCGGGATCAGCATGGCTTCGAAGAACACGTAGAACAGCATCGCGTCCGTCGCCGCGAAGATACCGACCGTGACGCCTTCCAGGATCAGGAAGGCCGCCACGTACTGGTTCACGCGCTTGTCGATGGCGCTCCAGGCGCCGATCAGGGCAAGCACGCTGACCAGGGTGGTCAGCAGGATCAGCGCCACGGCAATGCCGTCCACGCCCAGGTTGTAGCCGATCTTGTACGCCGGGATCCACGCATGGGTCTCGACGAACTGCAGGCCGTCGATGCCCGCGTTGTAGCCGCTCAGCAGCGAGAGGCTTGCAACGAAGGTGAGCACCGCGACGCCCAGCGACGCCCAGCGGGCGGTCTGCGCATCACGGATCGCAAGGATCAGGGCACCACCGATGATCGGCAGCCAGATGAGGACACTGAGTAGAGGCCAGTTCGACACGTCTTCTTATTCCGTACAGGTCATCAACGCAGGTAATGCATCAGCACGCCCAGCAGGGCAATCAGGCCGATGATCATCGCGAAGGCGTAGTGATAGAGGAAACCGGATTGGGTACGACGCAGCACGCCGGCTGCGACGTCCACAACACGTGCCGAGAGATTGACCACGCCGTCGACGATGTTGCTGTCGATCCAGCGCGAGACCTTGCCCAGCTTGACGCTGCCACCGGCAAAGCCATCGATCCACAGCTTGTCGAAGCCGTACTTGTTTTCCAGCACCGACACCAGCGGAGCGAAGGCCTTGCGCGCCTTGCCCGACAGGCCCGGCTTCCACAGGTAGAACAGTGCGGCCAGCAGGAAGCCCGCGACGGTCAGCATGAACGCCGGAGCCATCATGCCGTGCAGCGCGAAGGCGACCGGGCCGTGGAACTCCTCACCCAGGAAGCCGATGGTGTTCTTGGCCGGATCGTAGAAGTCGACGATGCCGGTGAAGAACGTATGCGCCTGGCCCTTGATGGCATCGTGGGCATGGTGGCCGGCCCAGTCGGTGCCGTACAGCATCGGACCGATGCTGAAGAAACCGATGGCGATCGACGGGATGGCCAGCAGGATCAGCGGCAGGGTCACCACCCACGGGGTTTCGTGCGGTTCATGCGGACCGTGGCCATGGCCGTGGTCATCGTGATGCGCATCGCCGTGGTGGGCGTCGGCGGCCTGGTGATCGTCATGGCCGTGACCATGATCGTCATGATGCACGTCGCGGAAACGCTCCTTGCCGTGGAAGGTCAGGAACAGCAGGCGGAAGCTGTAGAAGCTGGTGACGATCACGCCACCCAGCACTGCCCAGTAGCCGTAGGTGGCCACCCAGTTGTTGGACAGGTGCGCGTGCAGCTCGGCGGCCTCGATGATGGTGTCCTTCGAGTAGAAGCCGGAGAAGAACGGCGTACCCACCAGTGCCAGCGTACCGATCCACATGGTGATGAAGGTGATCGGCATGTACTTGCGCAGGCCACCCATCTTGCGCATGTCCTGCTCGTGGTGCATGGCAATGATGACCGAACCAGCACCCAGGAACAGCAGCGCCTTGAAGAAGGCGTGGGTCATCAGGTGGAACACGGCTGCCGAGTAGGCCGACACGCCCAGTGCAACCGTCATGTACCCCAGCTGCGACAGCGTGGAGTACGCGACGACGCGCTTGATGTCGTTCTGCACGATGCCGATCAGGCCGGTGAAGAACGCGGTGGTGGCACCGATGAACAGCACGAAGTTCAGCGCGGTCTGCGACAGCTCGAACAGCGGCGACATGCGGGTGACCATGAAGATACCGGCGGTCACCATCGTCGCAGCGTGGATCAGTGCCGAGATCGGGGTCGGGCCTTCCATCGAGTCGGGCAGCCACACGTGCAGCGGGACCTGGGCCGACTTGCCCATGGCACCGATGAACAGGCAGATGCAGATGACGGTGGCGATCGACCAGATCACCGGCTCGTTCAGCAGCTGCATGCCCAGGAGGGTGCCGTCCCAGATCTGCAGCTGGGCGCGCGGGTCGGCCAGCATGCCGGCCTGCGAGAACACCTGCGAGTAGTCCAGGGTGCCGAACACCCAAAGCACGCCGGCGATGCCGAGCAGGAAGCCGAAGTCACCGACGCGGTTGACCAGGAACGCCTTCATGTTGGCGAAGATCGCGGTCGGGCGCTTGAACCAGAAGCCGATCAGCAGGTACGACACCAGGCCCACCGCTTCCCAGCCGAAGAACAGCTGCAGGAAGTTGTTGCTCATCACCAGGGTGAGCATCGAGAAGGTGAACAGCGAGATATAGCTGAAGAACCGCTGGTAACCCGGATCGTCCTGCATGTAGCCGATCGTGTAGATGTGGACCAGCAGCGACACGAAGGTCACCACCACCATCATCATCGCGGTCAGCTTGTCGACCATGAAGCCGACGTGGGCCGAGTACTGGCCGACTTCGAAGAACGTATAGATGTTCTGGTTGAACGGCTGCGCGCCGCCCCACATCAACTGGTAGAACGTGTACATCGACAGGCCGCAGGCCACCGCGACGCCGAGGATGGTGATGGTCTGCGCGCCGAAGCGCTTGACCTGGCGACCGAACAGGCCGGCGATGATGCTGCCGAACAGCGGTGCGAGCACCACTGCGATCAACAGACTCTTGGAGAGAGTGATTTCCATCTGTGGATCAGCCCTTCAACGAATCGACTTCGCCGACATTGATCGTGCGGCGGGTACGGAACAGGGTCACCAGGATCGCCAGGCCGATGGCGGCTTCCGCGGCGGCGACGGTCAGGATGAAGAACACGAACAGCTGGCCGGACGGATCGCCCAGCTGGCGCGAGAAGCCGACGAAGTTGATGTTCACCGACAGCAGCATCAGTTCGATCGACATCAGCAGGACGATGACGTTCTTCCGGTTGAGGAAGATGCCGGCCAGGCTGATGGCGAACAGCACCGCGCCAAGCGCAAGGATGTGGCCAAGGGTAATCACGGCTGGGTCTCCTCGCCGGTGGCCGGCTTGCTGTTGCTGTGCACGACCGGTGCTTCGGCACCCATCTTGACCATGCGCAGGCGCTGGCCGGCCTTGACCATGGTCTGCTCGCCCGGGTTCTGGCTCTTGACGCCGGTACGGCGGCGCAGGGTCAGCATGACGGCGGCAACCACGGCCACAGTCAGGATGACGGCGGCGAACTCGAACGGCAGCAGGTACTCGGTGAACAGCGTGCGTGCCAGCCAGGTGATGTTGGAACTGTCGGCGGCGACCGCAGCGGCGTTGTCGGCCGGGAACGGCGTGACCGAGCGTGCCTTGACGCCGATCAGGATCAGCATCTGCGCCAGCATCGCCACCGCGACGATGAGGCCGACCGGCAGGTAGCGCACCCAGCCCTCACGCAGCTTGGTGGGGTCGATGTCCAGCATCATCACCACGAACAGGAACAGCACCATCACCGCGCCGACATAGACCAGCACCAGGGCCACGCCGAGGAACTCGGCACCCACCAGCAGCCACACGCAGGCAATGGAGAAGAAGGTCAGCACCAGGCAGAGCACGGCGTGAACCGGGTTGCGCACGCTGATCACCGCACCGGCCGAAACCGTTGCCGCGATGGCGAACACCCAGAAAGCGATATTTACCCAATCCATCTCTCGACCTCAGCGGTAAGCGGCATCGGCGGCACGACGCTCGGCGATCTCGGACTCGAGACGGTCGCCAAGGGCCAGCAGCTGCGGCTTGGTAACGATGTTTTCGCCACGGTTCTCGAAGTGGTACTCGAGGATGTGGGTTTCGACGATCGAGTCCACCGGGCAGCTTTCTTCGCAGAAGCCGCAGAAGATGCACTTGAACAGGTCGATGTCGTAGCGGGTGGTGCGGCGGGTGCCGTCCTCGCGCTTGGCCGAGTCGATGGTGATGGCCAGCGCCGGGCACACCGCTTCACACAGCTTGCAGGCAATGCAGCGCTCTTCGCCGTTGGGATAACGGCGCAGGGCGTGCAGGCCACGGAAGCGCGGCGACTGCGGGAACTTCTCCATCGGGTACATCATCGTGTACTTCGGCTTGAAGCTGTACTTCAGCGTCAGCCAGAGGCCGGCCAGCAGTTCGAGCAGCAGCAGGCTCTTGAAGTAATGGGTAATCCTGTTCATCACTTAGACGCCCTTTTGAATCACGCCGAAGAACACCATGACGGCGGTAACCGCGATCCACAGAATGGCCAGCGGGATGAAGACCTTCCAGCCCAGGCGCATGATCTGGTCATAGCGGAAGCGCGGGAAGCTGGCACGGAACCAGATGTAGGCACTGGCGAAGAAGAACACCTTGACGAACAGCCACGGTGCACCGCCCTTCCAGATCCAGTCGACCAGCGGCGAGACGTTACCCAGATCAACCCAGCCCTGGACCGGGCTCAGCCAGCCGCCGAGGAAGAAGATCGAGATCAGGAAGCTGATCAGGATCATGTTCGCGTATTCGGCCAGGAAGAACAGGGCGAACGCACCGCCGGAGTACTCGACCATGTGGCCGGCAACGATTTCCGACTCGCCTTCCACCACGTCGAACGGCGCGCGGTTGGTTTCGGCCACGCCCGACACCCAGTAGATGACGAACAGCGGGAACAGCGGGAGCAGGAACCAGTCGAAGAAACCGGAGCTGCCGGCCTGCGCAGCGACGATGTTGCTCAGGTTCAGGCTGCCCGAGGCGATCATCACGCCGACCAGGGCGAAGCCCATGGCGATTTCGTAGCTGATCATCTGCGCCGAGGCGCGCATGGCACCCAGGAACGCGTACTTAGAGTTCGATGCCCAACCGGCCAGGATGATGCCGTAGATGCCCAGCGAGGTCATCGCCAGCAGGTACAGCAGGCCGGCGTTGGCGTTGGACAGTACGATCTGCGAATCGAAGGGGACCACCGACCAGGCCGCGAAGGCCGGGGCCAGGGTGATCAGCGGTGCCAGCAGATAGATCGCCTTGTTGGCGCTGCTCGGCTGGACCACTTCCTTGAACAGCAGCTTGAAGACGTCGGCGAAGGCCTGGAAGATGCCCATGCCCACGTACATCGGGCCGTGGCGGACGTGCATCCAGCCGATCAGCTTGCGTTCCCAGACCACATAGAAGGCCACCGAGATGATCACCGGCACGGTGATCACCAGGATCTTCAGGATGATCCAGATCAGTGCGCCGATGTCACCGAGGCCCAGCAGCCACTGGTGCAGCGGGTCGACCGCGTTCAACAGCAATTCGTTCATGCAGCCACCACCGATACGCGAGCGGCACCCAGCGGCGCGGTCGCGCCGTGGCCCGATTCAATCCAGACCGAACCCGCAGCGACGCGGGCGTCGACCACCACCGGCAGGGTGGCCTTGCCGGCATCGGTGCCGACCTTGGCCATCTGCCCTTCCTGCAGTTGCAGGCGAGCGGCATCTTCAGCGTTCAGCACGATGCGCGGGGCGTTGTTGAGCGGATGCGACTGCAGCGCCGGCGCGCGACGGACCACCGCATCGGTGCGGTAGATCGCGGCGGTCGAAGCCACTTCCAGGCCTTCGCCGGCAACCGCCGGCTGCGCCGAAGCAGCGACGGTGACCGACACCGGGGCCAGGCTGGCACGCAGGCCGGCCAGGTCGGTGAAGTCGAAGCCGGCCAGCGCCATGTCGCCGCCCAGTGCGCGCAGCACGCGCCAGCCTTCGCGGGCCTCGCCCGGCAGCTTGCCGCCGGCACGGGCCGACTGCTCGCGACCATCGAGGTTGGTCAGGGTGGCATCGATTTCCGGCAGCGCACCGATCGGCAGGATCACGTCGGCAACGTCGCGGGTCGAGGCGCAGGCGAACTGGCTGAAGGCCACCACCTGGGCACCGGCCAGCGCCTTGCGGGCGGCCGGGGCGTCGGCGAAGTCCAGGCCCGGCTCGAGGCCGTACACCACGTAGGCCTGGCGCGGCTGCGCCAGCATCGCGGCGACGTCCTTGCCGGCCGGCAGCACGCCGGCGCGGGTCAGGCCAACGGCGTTGGCGCCCTGCGGGATGCGGCACAGCTTGGCACCGGTAGCGGCAGCGAAGTCACGCGCGGCAGCGCGGATCGCGGCAGCCTGCGGGTGGTTCTCGGCGATGCCACCAACGATCAGCACGGTGTTGTTGCCGCCCTGCACGGCCGAACGCAGCTCGGCGTTGGCCAGCGCGTCGACGAACTTCGACGGGGCAACGATCTGCTTGCCGGCGACACTGAAGGCGAAGTCGAAGTCCACCGGGTTGACGACGTGGATCTTCGCGCCCTTGGTGGTCTGCGCCTTGCGCAGGCGGGCGTGCAGCAGCGGCAGTTCGTGGCGGATGTTGCTGCCCAGAACCACGATGCGGTCGGCGCCTTCGATCTCGGCCAGCGGCAGGCCGAACACTTCGGCGGTTGCGGCGTCGGAGAAATCGCGGTTGTTGATGCGGTGATCGATGTTGCTCGAGCCCAGGCCCTTGGCCAGGCGGGCCAGCAGCGCGCCTTCCTCGTTCGAGGTCGACGGGTGCACCAGCACGCCCAGGTTGTCGCCCTCGTTGGCCTTGAGGATTTCGGCGGCCGCGGCCAGGCCTTCGGCCCAGCTCACTTCCTTCCACTCGCCGTTGACCTTGCGCAGCGGCTTGACCGCACGGTCTTCGCTGTACAGGCCCTGGTGCGAGTAGCGGTCACGGTCGGACAGCCAGCACTCGTTCACGGCTTCGTTGTCGCGCGGCACGGTGCGCAGCACTTCGCCGCGACGCACGTGCAGGAACAGGTTCGAACCCATCGCGTCGTGATAGCCCAGCGACTCGCGCGCGGTCAGTTCCCACGGGCGGGCGCGGAACTGGAACACCTTGTTGGTCAGCGCGCCGACCGGGCAGACGTCGACGACGTTGCCGGACAGCTCGGTGGTCAGCGGCTTGCCGTCGAAGGTACCGATCTGCAGGTTCTCACCGCGGTACATGCCACCCAGTTCGTAGGTACCGGCAACGTCGGCGGTGAAGCGGACGCAGCGGGTGCACTGGATGCAGCGGGTCATCTCGGTGGCGACCAGCGGCCCCATGTCCTCGTCAGGCACCACGCGCTTGCGCTCGTTGAAGCGGCTGACCGAACGGCCATAGCCCAGCGACACGTCCTGCAGCTCGCACTCGCCGCCCTGATCGCAGATCGGGCAGTCCAGCGGGTGGTTGATGAGCAGGAACTCCATCACCGAGCGCTGGAACTTCAGCGCCTTCTCGCTGCGGGTGGCGACCTTCATGCCGTCCATCACCGGGGTGGCACAGGCCGGCGCCGGCTTCGGCGACTTCTCCACGTCCACCAGGCACATGCGGCAGTTGGCGGCGATCGGCAGCTTCTCGTGATAGCAGAAGCGCGGAATCGGAATGCCGGCCTTGTCGGCCGCCTGGATGATCATCGAGCCCTTGGGCACGACCAGCGACTTGCCATCGATCTCGATGGTGACGTGATCGGGTGGGACGCTCGGATTTACGGGTTGCGCGCTCATGCAGCGGCTGCCTCCACCTTCTTGCCGTCAACCATCGAATGACCGTTGACGATGTAGTACTCGAACTCGTCCCAGAACTGGCGCAGGAAGCCCTGGATGGGCCATGCAGCCGCTTCGCCGAACGCACAGATGGTGTGGCCTTCGATCTGCCCGGCCACTGCCTTCAGCTGGTGCAGGTCTTCCATCGTGGCCTTGCCGGCGACGATGCGCTCCAGCACGCGGTGCATCCAGCCGGTGCCTTCACGGCACGGGGTGCACTGGCCGCAGGATTCCTTGTGGAAGAACTGGCTGATGCGGCAGGCGAACTTGACGCAGCAGACGCTGTCGTCGAGCACGACGATCGCACCCGAGCCCAGGCCGGAGCCCAGCGCACGGATGGTGTCGTAGTCCATCGGCAGGCCCTTCAGCTCGGCCGCGGTCAGCACCGGCATCGACACGCCGCCCGGGATCGCGCCCTTGAGCTTGCGGCCCGGACGCAGGCCACCGGCCATTTCCAGCAGGTCGTCGAAGGTGGTGCCCAGCGGTACTTCGAAGTTGCCGCCGTTCTGCACGCAGCCGGACACCGAGAAGCACTTCGGGCCGCCGTTGGCGGTCAGGCTCAGGCCCTTGAACCACTCCGGGCCGTTGCGGATGATCGCCGGCACCGAACCGTAGGTTTCGGTGTTGTTGATCGTCGACGGCTTGCCGTACAGGCCGAAGTTGGCCGGGAATGGCGGCTTGTAACGCGGCTGGCCCTTCTTGCCTTCCAGCGATTCCATCAGCGCGGTTTCTTCGCCGCAGATGTACGCGCCGGCGCCCAGCGCGCCGTAGATGTCGATGTCCACGCCGCTGCCGAGGATGTTCTTGCCCAGCCAGCCGTTCGCATAGGCGTCGGCCAGGGCCTGCTCGAAGTGCTCGAACGGCTCGTGGTGGAATTCACCGCGCAGGTAGTTGTAGCCCACGGTCGAACCGGTGGCGTAGCAGGCGATCGCCATGCCTTCCACCACCGAATGCGGGTTGTAGCGCAGGATGTCGCGATCCTTGCAGGTGCCCGGCTCGGATTCGTCCGAGTTGCAGAGGATGTACTTCTGCATGTTGCCCTTGGGCATGAAGGACCACTTCAGGCCGGTCGGGAAGCCTGCGCCACCGCGGCCGCGCAGGCCCGAGGCCTTGACCATCTCGATGACCTGCTCCGGCGGGATCTTCTCTTCGAGGATCTTGCGCAGGGCAGCGTAGCCACCGGTCTTCAGGTAGCTTTCGTACGACCACGGGGTGTCGTAATGCAAGGTGGTATAGACCACCTGGTGCGGCAGCGGCGCGGGGCCGACCGGACCCTTGGATTCGTGGTGATGTGCCATGCCCTTACTCCAGCCCGTCCAGCAGCTCGTCGACCTTTTCCAGGGTCAGACGCTCATGGTAGTGACCGTTGATGACCATCATCGGCGCGCCACCGCAGCCGGCCAGGCACTCTTCCTCGCGCTTGAGGTAGACGCGGCCGTCAGGGGTCGATTCACCGTGCTTGATGCCCAGCTTCTTCTCGCAATGGCGCACGATGTCCTCGGCGCCATTGAGCCAGCAGCTGATGTTGGTGCAGATGGCCACGTTGTTGCGGCCCACCTTCTCGGTCTCGAACATCGAGTAGAAGCTGGCGACCTCGTAGGCCCACACCGGCGGCAGGTCCAGGTACTTGGCCACGCCGGCGATCAGTTCGTCGGTCAGCCAGCCCTGGTTCTGCTCCTGGGCCGCATGCAGGCCCTGCAGCACGGCAGAGCGCTTGCGGTCCGGCGGGAACTTGGACAGCCAGTGATCGATGTGAGCGCGGGTCTTGTCGCTCAGCACCACCATCGGGTCGACGTCGCGCGCCGCCTCGAAATTACCTGTCGCCTTCATCGGCCGACCTCAGCGAAATGCATAACGTGAAATTCCAGAAACTGCGGCGCCGGCTTGCGCCGGCTGCCTGCAGCGGGCGTTGGCGTGGCGGACGGCATTACCGGTCAACCTCGCCGAACACCAGGTCGTAGGTGCCGATCATCGCCACCACGTCAGCCAGCATGTGGCCGCGCACGACCGAATCGATCGAGGACAGGTGGGCGAAGCCCGGCGCACGCAGGTGCACGCGGAACGGCTTGTTGGCGCCATCGGAGACCAGGTAGCAGCCGAATTCGCCCTTCGGGGCTTCCACCGCCGAGTAGGTCTCGCCGGCCGGCACGCAGTAGCCTTCGCTGAACAGCTTGAAGTGGTGGATCAGCGCTTCCATGTCGTCCTTCATGTCCTCGCGCCTGGGCGGAGCGACCTTGAAGTTCTTCACCATCACCGGGCCCGGGTTGGCCTTCAGCCACGCCACGCACTGCTTGATGATGCGGTTGGATTCGCGCATTTCGGCAACGCGGACCAGATAGCGGTCGTAGCAGTCGCCTTCCTTGCCCAGCGGGATGTCGAAATCGACGGCATCGTACTTGGCGTACGGACGCTTCTTGCGCAGGTCCCAGGCAATGCCCGAACCGCGCAGCATCACGCCGGTCATGCCCCACTGGTGGGCCAGTTCGGGCGTGACCACGCCGATGCCGACGGTACGCTGCTTCCAGATGCGGTTGTCGGTCAGCAGGGTTTCGTATTCGTCGATGCGCTTGGGGAACTCGACGGTGAAGTTCTCCAGGAAGTCCAGCAGCGAACCCTCGCGCGAAGCATTGAGCTGCTTCAGCGCCTTGCCCTTGTGCCAGCGCGATTCCTTGTACTTCGGCATGTGGTCCGGCAGGTCGCGGTAGACACCGCCCGGACGGTAGTACGCCGCGTGCATGCGCGCGCCGGAAACCGCTTCGTAGCAGTCCATCAGCTCTTCGCGTTCGCGGAAGGCGTACAACATCACCGCCATCGCGCCCAGGTCGAGCGCGTTGGAGCCCAGCCACATCAGGTGGTTGAGGATGCGGGTGATTTCATCGTACATGGTGCGGATGTACTGGGCACGCTCCGGCGCCTCGATGCCCATCAGGGTCTCGATCGCGCGCACGTAGGCGTGCTCGTTGCACATCATCGACACGTAGTCCAGTCGATCCATGTAGCCGATCGACTGGTTGAACGGCTTGGACTCGGCCAGCTTTTCGGTACCACGGTGCAGCAGACCCACGTGCGGGTCGGCGCGCATGATGGTTTCGCCGTCCATTTCCAGGATCAGGCGCAGCACACCGTGAGCGGCCGGATGCTGCGGGCCGAAGTTCATGGTGTAGTTGCGGATTTCCTGCCGGCTCTCGGCGGCGTTGCTGGCGAATGCTTCGCCGGCCTGGTGTACGTGGCTCACTTCACTGCCTCCTGCGCGCGCTCACCTTCTGCGGTCTGCAGACGGGCGTCGTCGCGGATCACGCGCGGCACGCCGACACGCGGCTCCACCGAGGTGACCGGTTCGTAGATCACGCGCTTCTTCTCTTCGTCGTAGCGGACTTCGACATTGCCGATCAGCGGGAAGTCCTTGCGGAACGGATGGCCGACGAAACCGTAGTCGGTCAGGATCCGGCGCAGGTCCGGGTGGCCTTCGAAGATCACGCCGTACAGGTCGAACGCCTCGCGCTCGAACCAGTTCAGACCCGGCCAGATACTGGTCAGCGAGGACACCACCGGCAGCGCTTCGTCAGGAGCGAAGCAGCGCAGGTGCATCATCAGGTTGTGCTGGTAGGAACGCAGCTGCGCGACCACGGCGAAGCGCTGGGTCGGCATGTGCTGCGGGCGGGCACCGTCGGCACCGTTTTCCTCGGTGGGGAACTCGCCCCACGCGAAGCGGCCCTGGGCCTTGCCTTCGACGCCTCGGCTGAACCCCTGCGAGGACACGTCAGCGGTGTCCCATTCGTCGGAGCCATAACCGAGGTAGTCGACGCCGCACAGATCCACGGCCTGCTCGAAACCAAACTCGTCACGCAGCGCCAGGGCGGTGGCGTGCCACTCGGCGGCAGGCACTTCCAGCGTCACTTCGCCGCGGGGTTCGACCACGATGACCTTCGCACCAGCGAAACGTGCGGAGAGTCGGTCGATGAAGGATGCTTGCTCTGCCATGGGGGCTTGGCGCGCTCTAGTCAGGTGAAGGGGTCAGCGGGCGATGGTCTGTGTACGCCAGATCTTCTTCTGCAGCTGCAGGATCCCGTACACCAGCGCCTCGGCAGTCGGCGGGCAGCCCGGGACGTAGACGTCCACCGGCACCACGCGATCACAGCCGCGCACCACAGAATAGGAGTAGTGGTAGTAGCCGCCACCGTTGGCGCAGCTACCCATCGAGATGACCCACTTCGGGTCCGGCATTTGGTCGTAGACCTTGCGCAGCGCCGGGGCCATCTTGTTGACCAGGGTACCGGCCACGATCATCACGTCGGACTGACGCGGCGAAGGGCGGAACACTACGCCGTAGCGATCCAGGTCCAGGCGCGCGGCGCCGGCGTGCATCATCTCGACGGCGCAGCAGGCCAGGCCAAAGGTCATCGGCCACATCGAGCCGGTGCGCGCCCAGTTCAGCAGTGCGTCGACGCTGGTGGTGACGAAGCCCTTTTCCAGCAGCGGGTTGTCGCCTTCCGGCCGCAGGATGTCATCAACCCGGCCTTCCGGCGACGGATTGTTCATGAGGCCATCGAGAGTCTGAATCACTCCCATTCCAGCGCTCCCTTCTTCCAGACGTAAATGAAACCGAGGAACAGCATGCCGACGAACAGGCCCATGGTGACCAGCGAACGGGCGCCCAGTTCCATGAAGACCTGGGTCCACGGCACGATGAAGATGATTTCCAGGTCGAAGACGATGAACTGGATCGCGATCAGGTAATAGCGCACGTCGAACTTCATGCGCGCGTCTTCGAAGGCTTCGAAGCCGCACTCATACGGCGACAGCTTTTCCAGATCGGGGCGGCGGGGACCGAGGAATCGACCAACCAGCATCAGCGTAACGCCGATACCGGTGGCAACGATCAGAAACAGCAGAGACGGCAAATATTCGGCCAGCACAGCGATTCTCTCTTGCCTCTGCCGCTGCGCCTGCAGGCGCTTTGGCATGGGGGAGTGGACGGGAACCTGCCTGGCGCCTTGCGCGCCAGACGAACCCGCTTTACTTACAAATGGTGCCCAAGAGGGGACTCGAACCCCTACGACTTGCGTCGCTACCACCTCAAGGTAGTGCGTCTACCAATTCCGCCACCTGGGCAAACGATCACATCAGACTATCTTTCCGATGCGCCGCGTATTGTAACCGGCTTCAGTCTTTCTGGGAGCCTTCCGAAGGCTTTTCTTCACCAGAAACCGAAGATTCCGCCTGAGCCGGCACATTGGCGGCCGGAACCGGGGCTGCCGGGACCGCATCGGCCTTCGGGACGGCCGGCAGCTCGCCCGCCGGAGCCGCCGGAGCGGTCGCTGCCGGGGCGGACATCAGACCCAGGTCCTGGTCGGCCGCCGGACGGGTGCCGTGACCGGCATACCAGGCCATGAAGAGGCTGATGCCAAAGAACACGACAGCCAGCCACTTGGTCGACTTGGACAGGAAGTTCGAGGCGCCACGCGCACCGAACACCGTGCCCGAGGCACCGGCACCAAAGCCCGAACCTGCCGCCGCACCCGAGCCACGCTGCATCAGGATCAGCGCGATCATGGCCACAGCGACCAGCACGTAGACGACATTGAGGATCAACATCAGCATTGGAAACCGCCCTCGGACAATACTTCTAGGATTAGTTCGCGGCCGCCGCCCGTGCGATGGCCAGGAAGTCCGCGGCCACCAGGGAGGCACCGCCGACCAGCCCACCATCGACATCCGGCTGCGCGAACAGTTCCCCGGCATTGTCGGGCTTCACGCTACCGCCGTAAACAATGGGCAGTGAATCGGCGATTCTAGCATCGATACGCGCGACTTCGCCACGGATGAACGCGTGCACCTGCTGTGCCTGCTCCTTGCTGGCGGTACGGCCGGTGCCGATGGCCCAGACCGGCTCGTAGGCGACCACGGCGTTGGCGAAACCGGCCGCACCGACCAGTTCCAGCACCGGCGCCAGCTGGCTGGCGATGACCGCTTCGGTCTGCCCGGCCTCCCGCTGTTCCAGGGTCTCACCCACGCACAACACCGGGACCAGGCCGGCATGCTGGGCGGCGGCGAACTTGCGCGCGACCAGCTCGCTGCTTTCATGGTGATACTGGCGGCGCTCGGAGTGGCCGACCAGGCCATAGCGGGCCCCGACCTCGACCAGCATGGCTGCGCAGACCTCGCCGGTGTAGGCACCCTTCTCGTTGCTGCTGACGTCCTGTGCACCAAAGGCCAGGCCGGTCGCGCCGAAGTCCTCGACCAGCTCGCCCAGATACGGCAGCGGGGGAAGGATCACCACGTCCACGCCCTCCAGTGGCAGCCCGGCGGCCACCTGCCCCAGCAGTTCATTGGCGAATTGACGGCTGCCGTGCAGCTTCCAGTTTCCGGCGACGATCTTGCGGCGCATGAGCGGGTGGCTCCTGTGTGAAGTCAGCCGGTCATGATACCCGTTACGGCAAAAATCCGTTTCCGTGTAAGCGGTTACATGGATTTTCAGCCAACGGCGCAGCCCCTCGTGGCGGGAGTTTGGTTGGGTTGGTCGCGGAAAGCCCGGTTGGATTGGCGGGCTTGGCCGGGCGGGTGGGGATGGCGGGGGACGCCTCATGGATGGGTCCACGGCGTCCCCGCCATCCGACACCTCCCCGCCTCCCCACGGAACACCCCAGAGCCGCTTTGGCTTTGGCTTTGGCTTTGGCTTTGGCTTTGGCTTTGGCCTCTGCGGGTGCAGGGTGCAGCCCTGCAAAGAAAAAGGCCGCCTTTCGGCGGCCTCACTTCTCTTTACTTCAGCTTGATCTCGCGCAGGCGTTCCTCGAGGAAGCCGTGGGCGGTGATCGGCTCCGGGTACCGGCTCGGGTTCTCCGGGGTGATGCACGAGGGCAGCACGTCGATCAGGAAGTCCGGGTTCGGGTGCAGGAAGAACGGTACCGAGTAGCGCGGCTGGCGCGCCAGTTCGCCCGGAGGATTGACCACGCGGTGGATGGTCGACGGATACACATGGTTGGTCAGGCGCTGCAGCATGTCGCCGATGTTGACCACGATGGTGTCCGCGTCCGAGGTGAACGGCACCCACTCGCCGTCGTGCGACTGCACTTCCAGGCCCGCGGCACTGGCACCCACCAGCAGGGTGATGAAGTTGATGTCGCCATGAGCGCCGGCACGCACGTTCGGGATGTCGTCGGTGGTGATCGGCGGGTAGTGGATCGGGCGCAGGATCGAATTGCCGAAGTTGGTCTTGTCGGCGAAGAAATTCTCCGGCAGGCCGATGTGCAGGGCGAGCGCCGACAGTACGCGCGACCCCAGGTTGTCCAGCGCCTGGTACAGGCCGTACCCCCGCTCGCGGAAGCCCGCGACTTCGGTCGGCCACAGGTTCGGCGCCATCACGTCACGGTACTTGGAGTCGTCGGCGATCTCGCGGCCGATGTGCCAGAACTCCTTCAGGTCGAAGTGCTTGGAGCCCTTGGCGGTCTCCACGCCGAAGGGGGTATAGCCGCGGGCGCCGCCGCTGCCAGGCACGTGGTACTTGCGCTTGACCTCTTCCGGCAGGGCGAAGAAGGCCTTGAAGGCATCGTAGGCCGCGTCGATGTCGGCCTGCGGGATGCCGTGGTTGCGGATGCCCGCGAATCCCCATTGGCGATAGGCCGCGCCCAGCTCGGCCACGAAGGCCTCGCGGTCGCTGTCGAAACGGGTGATGTCGAGGGTGGGGATCTGGCTCACAGCGGTTCCTGGCTTGTCATTGGGTCTGGGGGGCCAGCGCATTCATGGCCCGCCTGAACATTGTGACAGATCGCCCGGGGGACGCCACTCGATACGAAGAAACAAACCGATACAATGCGCGACCCGCGCGCGGATTAACGCTTCCGTCACGTGGCGCCCGACCTTTCCCCGCTCCCTGAATCCGCTTCGCCATGTCTGCAGCCGCCCCTGCCGCACTCGCCCTTGAAGGCTCCACCCGGCGTTGGCGCCGGCTGGCCTGGTGGTCGCTGTTCGTCGCCGGCAATGCGGTCCTGGCTGCGGCGATCGCACTGGGCAACGTGCCGCTGCGGGACAATCCAGGCGGCAGCGCGGGCCTGGCCTACCTCGCGATCGCCCTGCCCGGCCACCTGCTCGCGTTCGGCGCGCTGGCCGGCCTGCTGCCGTTGTTGCTGGGGCTGTGGCCACGCACTGCCCGTACGCTGAGCATCAGCGCCGTTCTCCTGCAGGGCCTGTGGCTGTGCCTGCTGCTGGTCGACGCCAAGGTGTTCACCCTGTATCGCTTCCACCTCAACGCCATGGTCGTGAACATGGTGTTCGGCGGCGCCCTGCAGGACCAGGTCGCCCTGTCCTGGAAGACCTGGCTGCAGGTCGCGCTGCTGGTCGCCGCGGTCTTCGCCGCCGAAGGCCTGCTGGCCTGGGCGTGCTGGAAGCTGCTGCCGGCCGTGCCGCGCCGGCGACGGGTGCTGCAGGCGTGGGCAGCGGTCGCGCTTCTGATGGCCGGCGGCCAGGTGGCCACCGCCTACTACGACGCCCGCGGCGACCGCGATGTGATCGCGCAGTGGAACTACCTGCCGTGGGCGCAACCGATCACCGCCAAGAGCTTCATGCGGCGCCTGGGCGTGGTCAGCCAGCAGCAGGCCGGCCTGCCCGACCCGCGCCATGCGCAGCTGCAGTACCCACTGCACCCGCTGCGGTGCCAGAACCCGCATCGTCCCAATGTGCTGATGGTGGTGCTGGAATCGCTGCGCCAGGACGTGCTGACACCGCAGCTGATGCCCAACACGTTGGCGCTGGCGCAGGACGCGCGCGTGTTCGACCAGCACTTCAGCACCGGCAATGCCACCCGCTACGGCCTGTTCGGGCTGCTGTACGGCCTGCCCGGTGGTTACTGGCCAAGCATGCTCGACGAGCAGCGCGGCTCGCAGCTGTTCCAGGTGCTGGGCCAGCAGGGCTACGACCTGCACCTGTACGGCAGTGCGCCGTTGTACAGCCCGGAATTCGATCGCACGGCATTCGCCGATGTGCGCGACCAGCTGCACCAGGGGCCATCGGCACTGAAGTCCGACGGCCGCGACCGCGCGATCATCAGTGCACTGCAGCAGGACATCCGCGCCAGCCAGGCGGCGCAGCGCCCGTGGTTTGGCTTCGTGTTCCTCGACTCCACTCACGCGCCCTACCACATGCCCGATGGTTACCCGCCCGTGGCGACGCCGATGGCTGCGGACATCGACTTCCTCAAATTCGGCCCGGAGCATGACCCGACGCCGGAACTCAACCGCTACCGCACCGCCGTGCACTACGCAGACAGCCTGATCGGCTCGCTGCTGGACGACCTGCGCGCACAGGGCCTGGCCGAGGACACCATCGTGCTGGTCACCGGCGACCATGCCGAAGAGTTCAACGACCTCAAGCTGAACTATTGGGGCCACAACGGCAACTTCTCCGACTACCAGCTGCAGGTCCCGTTCGTGCTGCATTGGCCAGGCAGGGCCGCTGGCCGCGACGCCCGTACCAGCTCGCACGAAGACTGGGTACCGACACTGATGCGCCATGCGCTGGGCTGCGAGAACGCGCTGAGCGATTACAGCACCGGCCAGGACCTGCTGGCCGAACCGCAGGGCCCGCGTGCCCTGGTGGTCGAAAGCTGGTCGCAGCGCGCGATACGCCATGGCGACGCGATCTACGTGTTCGACAAGTTCGGCAACGCCACAGCGCTGGACCGGCACTACCTCCCGCTGCCCCAGCAGGCCCCTGATGCGGCTGCCGTACGCACTGCATGGGAAGCGTTGACCCGCTTCCGCAATCGTTGACCTTCAAGGATCGATCCCGCATGAACCGTCCGCTGCGCATCCTGCACACCGAAGCCGCCAAGGGAATGGGCGGGCAGGAGATCTACATCTTCCGCCACATGCAGGTGATGCGCGCGCGTGGCCATGAGGTGGCGCTGCTGTGCCAGCCCGAAGCGCGACTGGCCAAGCTGGCACGCGACGACGGTTTCACCGTGCACACCCTGCGCATGGGGGGCCTGCTGCGCCTGCTGCGCGGCATCTGGTCGGTCTCGCGCCTGGTGCGTCGCGAGCGCTACGACGTGGTCAACACCACCAGCCGCCGTGACGCGCTGATCGCCGCCGCCGGTGCACGCCTGGGCGGCACACCGCTGGTAATACGCTCGCGCCACCTGATGAGCCCGGTCAACTCGCTGCTGACCTATACCGGCCTGCCGCACCGGGTGATGACCGTCAGCAGCTTCGTCAAGCAGCTGCTGACCGAGCGCGGCATTCCGGCCGAGCACATCGGTATCGTGCCGCCAATTGCAGTCCCGCCGCGCTGGAGCGAGATCCGCAAGGCCGATCCCTGGCAATGCCTGCAGGAGGTGCGCGCGGAGGTGCGCGCCGAGCTCGGTTTCGGCGAGCAGGACATCGTGGTCGGTTGCGTGGCGGTGCTGCGCGGACCCAAGGGCCATGCCGACCTCCTGCAGGCGATGGTGCCGCTGTGCAGGACGCATCCGAACCTGCACCTGGTGGTGATCGGCGATGGCCAGCCGGTCATGGATCGGCTGCAGGCGCTGCGCGACGAGCATGGGCTGCAGCAACAGGTCCACCTGCTCGGCTATCGTGACGGCGCGTGCCGGCTGATGGCCGGCTTCGACATCTTCGCGCTGGCTTCGCACAAGGAAGCGGCCGGTACCGTGTTCCTGGAGGCCGCCTATGTCGGGGTACCGATCGTGGCCACGCGCGTAGGTGGCGTGCCGGAGATGGTGGTCGAGGGCAGCAATGCGATCCTCACCCGATTGGGCGACAATGCAGCCCTGACAGGCGCACTGCGCCTGCTGGTGGAAGATCCGGAACGGCGGCGGCAGATGGGCCGCGCCGGGTGGGACTGGATGCACAGCGCGCACCGGTTCACCCCCGATGGCCACGATGAGACCACCGAACACTACTACCGCCAGTGGCTGAAGGAGCTGGGACATGGCTGATGCCCGAACCGTACCGGTGCTCATGCACCACCACGTCAGTCCGTCGCCGGGCATGATCACCGTGTCACCGGAGAATTTCGAAAGCCAGATCGCCTGGTTGGCCGGCAACGGCTGGACTTCGCTGACACTGGACCAGTACGCCGGCTTCCTGGCCGGCAAGCCGGTGCCGCGCAAGTCGATCGTGATCACCTTCGACGATGGCTACCTGGACAACTGGGTGTATGCGCACCCGATCCTGCAGAAGTACGGCATGCACGCAGTGGTGTTCGTGGTCACCGGCTGGATGGGTGAAGGCCCGGAGCGGCCCCACGCGGGGCTTGCCGGGGCAGTGCTGCCTGCCACGCCGGACCACCGCGGCTGCGAAGCGGCGATCTACGAGCAGAACCGCAGCGACGACGTGATGATGCGCTGGAGCGAAGCGCGCGCGGCCATCGCCGCCGGCACCTTCGAAGTGCATTGCCACACCCATACCCACACCCGCTGGCTGCGCCGCGACGACCTGGACCGCGCACAGCGCCGTGCGGGCCTGAGCCACGACCTGGCAGTCTCGCGCGAAGTCCTGCGGGACAAGCTCGGCGAGGTGTCCGATACGCTGTGCTGGCCTTACGGCGATTTCGACCAGGACCACATCGAGGTGGCACGCGAGCACGGCTTCCGCTACCTGCACACCACCCACCCGTTCGGCCGTAATGTGGTCGGCGGCGATCCGGAACGCATCTACCGCTTCGCGATCCGCAACCGCCCGGCGAGCTGGTTGCGCAAGCGCATCGCCCAGAGCTACACCCCCCTGATCGCGCCGCTGTTCAATGGCTTCAAGGCGCGGCAGAAGAAGATGGTGCCGGGGCCGTGAGCCTCGCGCAGCCTTGCCGCCTGAACGAAAAAACGCCCCGGCATTGCGGGGCGTTTCTGTTTGGGCAAATGCACAGCTGCCTCAGGCGGCGGCTTCACGTACCGCTGCAGACAGGCGGTCCAGCGTGTCCTGCATCAGCGTTGCATCATCGGCCTCGACCGTGACACGCACCACCGGCTCGGTACCGGACGGGCGCAGGAACGCACGGCCACGGCCGGCCACTGACTGCTGCGCGACGGCCAGCGCGGCCTGCACGCTGTCGGCCTGCACCGTTGCCTTGGCCGAGACATTGCCCAGCCGCACGTTGACCGTCTTCTGCGGCACCCGCACCAGTCCCTTCAATGCCTGGCGCAGGGTCTGCCCGCTGTTGCGCAACGCCACCAGCACCTGCAGCGCACTGACGATGCCGTCACCGGTGGTGGCCCGATCCAGGCACAGCAGGTGGCCGGAGGCTTCGCCGCCGAGCACCCCACCGCCTTCGATCAGCGCCTGGTGCACATAGCGATCACCGACGTTGCTGCGCACGAACGGAATCTGCAGATCGGCGAAGGCCTTCTCCACGCCGTAGTTGCTCATCAGCGTGCCGACCACCGGGCCGCGCAGGCGGCCTTCGGCTTTCCATGCGCGGGCCAGGATGTAAAGCAGGTCGTCGCCGTCGACCGGGTTGCCCTGGTCGTCGGCCATCAGCACGCGGTCGCCGTCGCCGTCGAAGGCAATGCCGAGATCGGCGCGGGTTTCGCGGACCTTGGCCGCGAGATTGTCGATATGGGTGGAGCCTACGCCGGCGTTGATGTTGACGCCGTTGGGCTCGGCGCCAATGCCGATCACCTCGGCACCCAGCTCGCGGAACAGCAGCGGTGCGATCTGGTAGGTGGCGCCGTGCGCGCAGTCCAGCACCAGGCGTACGCCACGCAGGTCGAACGCGCGCGGCACGCTGGCCTTGCAGAACTCGATGTAGCGGCCGACCGCCTCGCGGCCACGCGACGCCTTGCCCAGCTTCTCCGATTCGACGGTGGTGAAAGGAACGTCCAGCGCCGCTTCGAGGGCAAGCTCGGTGGCATCGTCGAGCTTCTCGCCCTGGGCGGAGAAGAACTTGATGCCGTTGTCGTAGTGCGGGTTGTGCGAGGCACTGATGACGATGCCGGCATCCACGCCCAGCGTACGGGTCAGGAACGCCACCGCCGGCGTCGGCATCGGCCCCAGCAGCTGCACGTCGGCACCGGCGGCCACCAGGCCGGCTTCCAGCGCCGCCTCGAACATGTAGCCGGAAATGCGGGTGTCCTTGCCGATCACCACGATCGGCCGGCGCCCGTCCTGGCCGCGCTGGGCGACCAGGACACGGCCCAGCGCGTTGCCCAGGCGCAGCACGAAGTCGGCCGAGATCACGCCCTGGCCGACCCGGCCACGGATGCCATCAGTACCGAAGTACTTGCGGCCTCCCATCAAGCCACCTCCGGCGCCGGCTGACGGCCCAGCATCGCCAGCAGGTCGGACAGGCGGTCGCGCAGCTCGCGGCGATCGCAGATCTGGTCGATGGCACCATGTTCGAGCAGGAACTCCGAGCGCTGGAAGCCTTCCGGCAGTTTCTCGCGCACCGTCTGCTCGATCACGCGCGGGCCGGCGAAGCCGATCAGCGCCTGCGGTTCGGCGATGTTGATGTCGCCCAGCATCGCAAAGGAGGCCGAGACACCACCGGTGGTCGGATGGGTCAGCACCGAGATGTACGGCAGCCCGGCTTCACGCAGCTTGCCCAGCGCGGCCGAGGTCTTGGCCATCTGCATCAGCGAGAACAGGCCTTCCTGCATGCGGGCGCCACCGCTCTGCGAGAAGCACACGTAGGGCGCACCGATCTCGACCGCGGTTTCTGCGGCCAGTGCGAAACGCTCGCCGACCACCGAGCCCATCGAGCCGCCCATGAAGGCGAAGTCGAAGGACGATGCCACCAGCGCACGGCCCTTGAGCAGGCCGCGCATGGCGATCAGCGCGTCGTACTCGCCGGTATTCTTCTGCGCGATCTTGATGCGCTCGCTGTACTTCTTCTGGTCCTTGAACTTGAGCAGGTCGGTCGGCCCCAGGCGCGCACCGATCTCGGTGGTGCTGTCGGCGTCGAACAGGGCGGCCAGGCGCGCGCGCGCGCGGATCGCCATGTGATGGCCGCACTTCGGGCAGACTTCCAGGTTCTCTTCCAGTTCCGGACGGTACAACGCGCTGCCGCAGTTGCTGCACTTTTCCCACAGGCCCTCGGGGACACTGCGCTTCTTGCTGGGGGTGTTGTCGGTGCGGATGCCGGACGGCATCAACTTGCTGAGCCAACTCATGCGGGAGGACACTTCCGTTCAGGGCGGCCCGGGGGCCGCAAAGGCGGACAGTCTAGCTCCGCTTTCCCCGCCCGTGCACCCCCTTGCCAGCCGCGGGGAAGCCGGAAAAAACCATGCTGGGACGTACGTTTAGGTGCTGGGCGGTGCCCGCCGCCGGCCGGCAGCCTTTGCACGCCAGCCATCAGGAGGACGCCGGCCAGCGGCCGGCAGTCCTGTTACGCGTCCAGCGCCTGCCGCAGCGGGGCGAGAAAGGCCCGGGCACGCTGCACCGCGTCTTCCGCCGAGCCCGCTTCCGCCAGCGCCGCCACCAGCGCGCTTCCGACCACCACGCCATCGGCCTGGCGGGCCATGGCCGCGGCACTGGCGGCATCCTTGATACCGAAGCCCGCCACCACCGGCACCGATGCGCGCGCGCGCAACGCCTGCAGGCGGGTACCGGCGGCATCGCTGTCCAGGCGCTCGGACGCGCCGGTGACACCGGCAAAGCTGACGTAGTAGAGATAGCCACGGGCCAGCGCCAGCAGCTTGCCGGCTCGCGCCTCGCTGGTGGTCGGCGACGCCAGCAGGACCAGCGCAAGGCCGGCTGCGTCGAACGCCTGCTGGGCATCGCCCGCTTCTTCCGGCGGCAGGTCGACCAGCAGCACGCCGTCCACGCCGGCGTCGACGGCGGCCTTGGCGAAGGCCGCGTAGCCATGGATCTCCACCGGGTTGAGGTAGCCCATCAGCACCACGGGGGTCTGCGCATCGCGTTCGCGGAACTGCGCCACGGCCTGCAGGACGTAGCGGCTGCCGGCGCCGCGTGCCAGCGCGCGCTCGGAGCTGCGCTGGATGGTCGGGCCATCGGCCATCGGGTCGGAAAACGGCACGCCCAGTTCGATCACGTCGGCGCCGGCCTCGACCAGTGCGTGCATGACCGGCACGGTGGCCTCCAGCGACGGATCACCGGCGGTGACGAAGGGAATCAGCGCCTTGCGCTGCTGTTCGCGCAGACGCAGGAAGCAGGCATCGAGTCGGGATACGGACATGTCAGGTACATCCTTCGATCAGGTCAACGGCGCCGCTGGCGCCCCAGTACATTCGGGAGATGGTGCCGTCGACGATCTCCACGCGGATCGCCAGGTCGGAACCGGGGTCCTGCCAGAGCAGGCTCTCACCGGCCTCCGCATCATCGTCATAGGGTTGCGTGGAAACGCCCTTGGGCAACTGCTGGAGTGCCTGCGCGCGTGGCATGCCCAGATGAAGGCCAAACGGCCCCGGCTGCAGCACCACCTGGCCGGAATCGTCAATGGGGGCCAGGTCGAAGCGCACCACGTCGCCGTCCTGCACCATCATCGCCACGCCCTCGGGCAGCGTGCCGCGCTCGTAGTACTCGCAACGCCCAGCGGTCGACTCGCCCAGCCCGGCCGAGTGCCACTGCGCCTCGCCCTGCAGTTCGCTGAAGGGCTGGCCGATCAGCACCTCACCGGCATGGTCCAGGGCCACCGACACCACCGCCCGGGCCGCCTGGTCCTCGCCGCCATCGCCTGCCGTGGACATCGCCGCGTCCTCGATCGGGCGATATGCGGCCTCATCGTCGTTGCTGGCCGGTTCGCGTGCCGGGGCGATCGCCGCAGGGGTGGCCGGGGCCGGAGCAAGCACCGGTGGATCGGGCGGCGTGCAGCCGCCCATGCCGATCACCAGCACCAGCGCCCCGCCGTGGCGCAGCACGTGATTCACAGCACCAGCCCTTCGCGCGCGGCGATGGTGTGCACGTCCTTGTCGCCACGGCCGGACAGGTTGCACAGCACGATCTGGTCACGCGGACGCTCACGCGCCAGCTTGATCGCCTGTGCCAGTGCGTGGCTGGACTCCAGTGCCGGCAGGATGCCCTCGGTATGCGCCAGCAGGTGGAAGGCCTGCAGCGCTTCTTCATCAGTGATGCCGAGGTAGCGCGCACGGCCGGTATCGGCCAGGAAAGCATGCTCCGGGCCGACGCCCGGATAGTCCAGGCCGGCCGACACCGAGTGGGTCTCGATGATCTGGCCGTCGTCGTCGCACAGCACATAGGTGCGGTTGCCATGCAGCACGCCCGGCCGACCGGCGGCGATCGATGCGGCGTGGCGGCCGGTGCCGATGCCGTCGCCGGCGGCTTCGGCGCCGACGATCTCGACCTGGCGATCGTTGAGGAAGGCGTGGAACAGGCCGATGGCGTTGCTGCCGCCGCCGACGCACGCGGTGATCGCATCGGGCAGGCGGCCATACTCGGCCAGCATCTGTTCGCGCGCCTCGCGGCCAACGATGGCGTTGAAGTCACGGACCATGCGCGGATACGGATCCGGGCCGGCCACGGTGCCGATGATGTAGAAGGTGTCCTGAACGTTGGTCACCCAGTCGCGCATCGCTTCGTTGAGCGCGTCCTTCAGGGTGGCCGAGCCGGAGGTGACCGGCACCACCGTCGCGCCAAGCAGCTTCATGCGGTAGACGTTGATCTTCTGCCGCTCGATGTCGGTGGCGCCCATGTACACCACGCATTCCAGGCCCAGGCGGGCGGCAACGGTGGCACTGGCAACGCCGTGCTGGCCGGCACCGGTCTCGGCGATGATGCGCTTCTTGCCCATCCGCGCGGCCAGCAGCGCCTGGCCGATGGTGTTGTTGATCTTGTGCGCGCCGGTGTGGTTCAGGTCTTCGCGCTTGAGCAGGATCTGCGCGCCGCCGACATGGTCGCTCAGGCGCTGGGCGTGGTAGATCGGGCTCGGCCGGCCCACGTAATGGGCCAGGTCGCGGTCGTAGGCCGCCTGGAATGCCGGATCCTGACGGGCCTGGTCATAGGCCTGGGCCAGTTCCTGCAGCGGACCGACCAGGGTTTCGGCGACGAAGCTGCCGCCGTAGCGGCCGAAATGGCCCTGGGCATCCGGGAAGGCGTGGTAGTCGGCAATGGGGGAGGCAGACATGGAAGCGACCGCTGGTATCGAGACAGGTGGATACTCTAGCGCACGGGTCTTGACCGGAAAATGGATATTATCTGGCGCATATCGTCAGGAAATCTCACATGAGCCGCTCCCTGCTGCCACCGCTCAATGCGCTGCGTGCGTTCGAGGCCACCGCCCGTCTCGGCGGCGTCGGCCGCGCCGCACACGACCTGCATGTCACCCACGGTGCGGTCAGCCGGCAGCTGAAGCTGCTGGAAGACCATCTCGGCCTGGCGCTGTTCCAGCGTGCCGGTCGCGGCCTGCGCCTGACCGCTGCGGGCACGCGGCTGCAGGCAGCGTGCAGCGAGGCCTTCGGCGGCATCGAAGACTGCGTGCGCGAACTGCGGCGGCCGGCAGCGGCCCCGGCGCTGGTACTGGGCTGCAGCGGCAGCGTGCTGGCGCGCTGGATGATCCCGCGCCTGCCTGCGCTGCAGGCCGCCCTGCCCGGCGTGCGCCTGCAGTGGTCAGCGCTGGATGGCAGCTTCACCGAGGCACAGGCGGCACTGGATGCGGTTTTGCTGCTGGCGCAGGGGCCGTGGCCCCGCGGCTGGCAGGTGCGTGAGCTGGCGCCGGAACGGGTCGGCGTGGTGGTGGCGCCCTCGCATCCGGCGGCGCAGCGGCTGCGGCATGTACCGCCCTCGGCGCTGCTGCAGGAGACGCTGCTGCACACCAGCTCACGGCCGCAGGCGTGGCCGGCGTGGGCGCAGGCGCACGCTCTGGACCCCGCGAAGCTGCAGCTGGGCACGGCCTTCGAGCATCTGTATTACCTGCTGGAGGCAGCGGTGGCCGGGCTGGGCCCGGCGATCGCACCCGAGCCACTGGTGGCCGAGGATCTGGCAGCGGGCCGGCTGGTCGCACCGTGGGGGTTTGCCGCCACTGGCGGCTTCTGGGTGCTGGCGCGACCGGACGGACCACCTGATGCGCGCGTGGATGCGCTCGCCGACTGGCTGGGCCAGCAACTCCGCTGACAACAAAAAGGGGACGGAGGGAATTAAGTCGCAAGTGGCACAAACGACTTGATTCCCTCCGTCCCCTTTTTTCAGCTGGCGGTCGGTGTGACCAGGCGCTGCTGCAGGTCTTCGCGCAGGCGCGACAGCTCCGCTTCCGCCTGCTGCCGCTGCTGCATCCCTTCGCGGTGGATGCTGCGCACTTCTTCCACCGTGGCGATCAGCTGGTCGTGCACATGGCGCAGCGTGGCCACGTCGATCACGCCGCGCTGGTTGCTGCGCGCGGTATCCACCGAGGCCTGGCGCAGCAGGTCGGCATTGCGGCGCATCAATTCGTTGGTGGCGTCATCGATGGCCGTGGACAGTTCGACCGCAGCCTTCTGTTCGCCCAGCGAGAGCTGGATGGCGAACTGGCGCTTCCACGACGGAATGGTGATGTCGCGGACGGTGTTGAACTTCTCGATCAGCTGCAGCGCGTTGGCCTGGATCAGGCGGATCATCGGCAGCGACTGATCGGCCGCATGCTGCATCAGCTGCAGGTCGGACACCCGCTTTTCGAGGAGGCGGATCGCGTTGTCGACTTCGCTCTGGCGGATGCGCTGCTGCGGATCCTCACTGCCCTGCCCGGCCAGCTGTTCGGCCTGCAGTTCGGCCAGCCGCTGCTTGCCGGCTGCCGCATACAGTCCAAGCGCACGACGCTCTTCGCGGACGATATCGTGCATGCGGTCGAACTCGCCCACGCGCTTGCCCATCAACGCCTGCTGCACGCCAACGTCGGCCAGCAGCTGTTCGATCTGCGCGTTGGTGTCGCTGAACTTCTGCACCAGCTCGCCCTTGGAGGCGCGCATGCGGTCGATCAGGCCACCGATCACCGGCACCTTCGAACGCTGGGCGAAGCCGTCCAGCTTCAGGCTGCGCGCGATGCGCACCACCTCGCCCAGCTTCTCGCCACTGGCATCCAGGTCACGATTGCGGACCTGGTCCAGCAACTGGCTGGAGAACGCGGCGGTGCGCGTGGCCGCCTCGCGGCCGAACACCTGCAGGTTGCCCGGGCGCAGATCGTCCAGTTCCAGACGGATCTCGGCGATGCGCGGCAGATCCTCGCGGACCAGCCCAAGCGCCTGCAGTGCACCTTCGTCGAGCGCAGTGGCGGTGGTCGTGCCGGGTACGAGGGCACCGGGGGTCTGGCTGTCCTGGGTCATCGGGCAGTCTCCTTGCAGTTGGGTAAGCGGCAGCGGCGGCCGGCTCAAGGCAGTCTAGCCTGAGCCGCGGCCACCTCGTCATTGATCTGTGCGTGCAACGTGGCAGCCTTGCCGGCCAACGCAGCGCCCGCAGCGGCCTGGCCCGCCAGTGCAGCCTGCCGCCAGGCTGGCAGCAGCACGTCATGGATGCGCGCGAAGCGTTGCAGCAGCAAGTTGTCCTGGTCCTGCAGCAGCTGCCATTGGCCGGCTTCCAGGCGGCGCAGCGAGGCCAGCCGGCGAAGATGGTCCAGCCGGTGCGACAGCGCGGCCTGACCGGCGATATCCAGCGTCGTCAGCCGCGACGCAGCCAGTTCGGCCCAGCCGTCCAGCGCCGCGGCCGCCGCGGAATGCTCAATGATGGCCATGGCCCGCAGCTGCATGTGCTGCTGCAGGTGCTGGGCCTGCTCACGCGCCTGCAGGGCCAGTACGCCCAGCTGCGACTGCAGCGCGTGCCCTTCTGCTTCGCGAGCGACATCGCGCCCCAGCAGCCGCCCCCACCAGCCTTCCTGCTGCCGGATCTGCGCCGGGTTGCCGGCCTGCAGGGCCAGCGCGATGCGCGCAAGCGCAGCCACCAGGCGCTCGCCCGCATCCGGTGGCAACGGCGTTTCGCGCCGCGCCAGCGCCTGCAGCAACGGCGCACCATAGTCGGCCAGCGCAGCGACATCGACCGTATCCGGCAGCATCGGTGGCGGCAGTGGCACGCGCGTGGTCACGGCAGCGGCGGCGGCTTCGGCGTGGATGCCGGCATGCCATCGCCGTCTTCCGGTGGCAATGACTCGCCGTAGAAGTGGCGCATCAGCGCCTCATCCAGCGCCCGCTCCTCCGGCGTCGCGGCGCGGCGCACGCGCGCGCGCTGCGCCACCACAGCGCTCGGCGTGCCCCGCTCGACCTGCTGTCGCGCCCAGCCGGCGAACGCGGCCAGGGTCTGCGACACCTGCACCTGCTGCGCCTGCGATGCCGCCAGCAGCTCCA
Source organism: Stenotrophomonas maltophilia group sp. RNC7 (assembly GCF_030910085.1). NCBI lineage: Bacteria > Pseudomonadati > Pseudomonadota > Gammaproteobacteria > Lysobacterales > Lysobacteraceae > Stenotrophomonas > Stenotrophomonas maltophilia group sp. RNC7. Next base: position 65,523 of record NZ_JAVFVN010000476.1, read on the forward strand.
CCAGCGGCGCCAGGCCCGTCTGCAGGTCTTCGGCCAGGGCCGTGGCCGGTACGCCGGGGGCTGCCGCGACCGGCGCCGGCGCAGCGGCCGGACGCGCCTCTGAAAGGCGATGCAGGGCCTCCAGCAGCGCCGGCCACGGCGCCGGGTCCGCAACGGCGATCGCTTCCGGCGCGGGCGGTGGCAGCTGCAGCGCGGTGGCGATATCGGCCAGCTGCGCCACCACGCGCCCGCCGACATCGCTGTCGTCGGCCCCCATGGCCTTGTTGCGCAGGAAGTCGCGCTTGATCTGTGCCCAGCGCTGCGCCTGCGTGTCATCCAGTACGCCGCGCAGTTCGGCCAGCTTCAACAGGTTCTCTTCGGCACCGGTGGTCAGCAGCTGCGCCTCGCCCAGATAGTGGTCGGAGATCAACTGCTGCAGTTCGTCCTCGTTCATCACCGGGGAGATCTTCTCGGCCAGCTTGTTCATGTTGCGGTAGCTGCCTTGCAGGCGGAACGGCGGCTCGGTGCGGTAGCGGTCGTCCTGTGCGGCGCTGGCGATGTACTGCTGGTTGACCCGGTAGACCACGTCACGCACACGCAGCATGCGCTGCAGGGTGGCGGTGATCTCGTTGATCTCCGCGCTGCTGTAGGCGTGGCTGAGGCCGTTGGTCGAGACCTCCTTGCCCATCGCGCGGTCGACCAGTACATACAGGTCGGCCATGTCGCGCGTGGCCAGCGGCGCCAGCACCGGATTGGAGGTCAGGCTGTTCTCGATGTAGCTGAGGGTGAAGGCGGCCTCCATGCCACCGAGCACGTCACCGAGGTTGTAGATGTCGGCACGGTTGGCCAGCATGTCCGGAATCATGAACACCTCGCCGGACTCGGTGTACGGGTTGCCGGCCATCACCACGCAGAACTTCTTGCCGCGCATGTCGTAGGTGCGGGTGCGACCGCGCCACACACCCTCGATACGGCGGGTGCCGTCGCACAGCGAGATGAACTTCTGCAGGAACTCGGGATGGGTGTGCTGGATGTCGTCCACATACAGCATGGTGTTGTTGCCCATTTCCAGCGCCAGGTTGAGCTTCTCCAGCTCCTGCCGCGAGGTCGCGTCCGGTGCCTGGGCCGGGTCCAGCGAGCGCACCTCGTGGCCCAGCGCCGGGCCGTTGATCTTCATGAAGACCAGGCCCAAGCGGTGCGCCACGTATTCCATCAGCGTGGTCTTGCCATAGCCCGGGGGCGAAATCATCATCAGCAGGCCCATCAGGTCGCTGCGCTTGTTCTCGCCGACCGTGCCCATCTGCTTGGCCAGGTTGTCACCGATCACGCCCAGGTAGACATCGTTGATCAGCTTGTTGCGTACGAACGAGGACAGCGGCCGCGCCTTGAACTCGGAAAGCCGCAGGGTCTCGCGCTCGCGACCGATGATGCCCTGGCGCAGCGCCTGGTAGGCATGGAACGCTGGCACGAAATGACGCAGGTGCTGCTGCAGGCGCGCGAGGAAATCATCCAGCGATACCACCAGCGCGCCATTGCTGATGCGTGCGTGTTCACCCAGCAGGCCATTGACCTCCGCCTGCAGTGCGGCATCGCTGGCACGGGTGCGCAACTGGCGCTGCACCAGCAGCAACGCGGCGGCTTCGTCGACATAGCCGGCATGCTGGGCATGCGCCGGCATCCGCGCCACTGCGCGCAGCCACTGCCCAGCCAATGACCAACGCGTAGCCAGTGGATCCTGGCCGCGCTGCAGGGCACGCTCGATCGCCTCACGCTGCCCCGCCTGTTCCAGCTGCTGGGCCAATGCCTCCAGCAGCGCCACCGCGTGGCGGCTGCTGCTGAACACCGGATCGCCCGCCGCCAGTTCTTCGCCCAGATAGGCGGCTGCAGCCTCCGCGGCATCGGCATCGAAGGGCAACGCGTGGGACTGCGCATACCCCAGCAGCGCCTCGGCCATTTCTGTGCGCAACGCCAGACGCCCTTCGTCGGACCCCAGCAGGCGTGCCAGCGCCTCGGCGCCCACCTGCCGCGCCGGCCATTGCGCCACCGCCTCGCGCCGCTGCTCGGCGGCCCAGAACAGCAACGCCAGCGCACGTATCCGTGGTGCATGGCGCAGGCTGCCAGCGGCCTGCTGCAAGGGCAGCAACGCACGCAGGATCAGCGCGGCATCATGGTCATGGATGCCACGCTCATAGCCTTCGCGATAGCGCGGCGCGGCGAACGCACGCACACGCTGATCCAGTGCTTCCGGATTGGCGACGTCGTGCTGCAGCGCAGCCAGATCGAGGCCATCGCGCCCCTCCTGCGCGGCCAGCAGCAGGCTGCCGGCCAGATACTCGCCGCGATACAGCGTGGGCGATTCCGAGTCGAGGGTGACCGACCAGAACGGCTTGAGTGCGTCCAGCTCCGGATCGTGCAGGGTCTCCAGGAAGTCGGTGCCGGTCAGATGGATGGCCAACGTATCGCCACGCGGCAACAGGGTCAGGTCCAGTGCCTGCGTATTGACGCTGAAGCGATGACGCGGGCCCAGCCGTACCACGTTGCCGCCGGCTTCGTACAGGTCACTGCGGTCGCGCAGCTGGCGCACCGCCTGGTCACGCACGCCCTTCAGCCGCGCCTCGATGTCGTCGGCCTTGACGTTGTCGTGCAGCGTACGCAGGCGCTCGGCCAGCTCACGCAGCTTGAGGATCAGCGGATCACCGGCAAAGAACGCGTTGAGCTCATCGGCGGTGGCGAAGCGCTCGGTGCGGCTGGCCAGGCCGTCGAGGATCCGATTGGCCGCATCCAGTACCGAACGCGCCTTGCGCTGGCGGTCATCCAGCAACGCCTGCTTGTGCGTTTCGAAGGCCTCGACCAGCTCTTCGCGCTTGCTCAGGATGTCGCCGAGGAACTGCTCGTGTTCGCCGAACTGGCTCTCCAGTTCCTCCAGCTGCACCAGCAGGCGCGACAAGTGCTCGTCGGCACGTTCGGGGTCGGTGGCCAGCGCCAGCGCGCTGGTGATCGACTGCGAGAACAGCGCGAACTGGGCGGCGAACTGCGCCACGGCCTCGGCCGAACCGAGTGACCTGCGGCGCTGGTCAGCACGCGCGCGCGCCTGGTTGAGGCGACCGTACAGCACCGAGATCGACTCGACCACGCGGGTGCGGGCAGTGGCATCGTCCACCTTCAGGCCGGCCATCAGCTCGGACAGCATGTCCAGGTCGGACGCCATGCCACGCAGGCCTTCCAACTGCTCGTCCAGCTGGCGCGCCGTCTGTGCCTGCTGCGCGGCATCATCCAGCGCCTGCAGGCGCGTGGCCAGCGGCGCCAGCGCTTCCTCGCCGGCGAGGAAGTCTCCGGTGGCGGCGCCAACACGGTCCTGTGCCTCCACCAGTTCGACGGTCATCGCCTCGATGCGCGCGGTGTCGATGTAGCGCAGCTCGCGGAGGGTCAGCAGCCGCCCGCGCAATGCGGTGATCGCGTTGAGGGCCTCGACGAAGGCCTGCACCTCGCTCCAGTTCTGCGGTTGCAGCCGGCCCAGCAGCGCCTTGTGCGCGGCCTCGGCCTCCCCCATCGCCTGCGCCGATTGCTGACGGATCGACTGCACCTTCTCGTACTCGTCCAGCACTGATTCGCCGGTCGCGCTGATCTGCCGCAGCAGCGCCTCGGCGCCATCGCAGGCCGCGTCACCCAGCCAGTGGTGCGCATCGAACAGGCGCCGCGTATCGGCCACCAGGCGCTGGTAGCGCTGTACCGACACGTCCTGGCCATCGATCTCGCGCGCCAGGTTGAACAGGTTGGAAATGCCGCGCACCAGCTCGGCGTTGCCGATGCGACCCATGAACGTGTTGCCGGGCGGCCGGTTGGCGGCGAACTCGTCACTGCTGAACGGCGTCTGCCAGACCTGCATCGGATGGATGCGGGTCGGTTCGCTGCCCTCGGCATGGAACAGCACCATGCGACCGTCCTGCATCAAGGCGTAGCCATGGCCGAACACCGGGTTCTGCAGCACGCGCTGGATGGTGTTGTAGACGAACAGCGCCGAGCGCCCGCCTTCGCGCTCGTAGAAGATGTACAGCACGTCCTCACCGTTTGGCGAACGGATGCTGCGCTTGAACTGCATGCCGGCCATCGATGCATCAAACGCCTTGTGCTCGCCGCCCTGCAGGTAATAGCCACCCGGGAAGATCACGCCATGGTCTTCGGGCAGCTGCACGCAGGCCTGCACGATCGCATCATTGCGCACGATGCTGCCGGTCAGCGTGTTGTAGATCAGGCCGCGCCATTCGGTCTCGCGGTACGGCAGCACCTTCAGCAATACCAGCGAGCCGACCCGGGCGAACTCGAACTGGGCGTCGTCCAGCGACTGCGTGCTGTCCTCCACGGGTTCGCTGTAGATGCCCTGCCCGGTTTCGGTGTTGTTTTCGACCTTGATGGTGAGGTCGCCGCCGGTGGTCTCCACGAACAGGGTGTCGAGGATGTTCAGGTGCGAATGGCGGCCGTTGACCGCCAGGTCGCGGGTCGCCCGGGTCCATTCGAAGTCGAACGGCGGCGGCAGTGCGATATCGCGCTCACCGCGCGCATCCAGGTAGGTCAGCTCGCCGTCGCGCGACAGCGCCCAGCGGAACACGCGCACGTCGCTGCTGCGCTCGCCGATCTGGAACGAGGCCAGCAGCTTGTCGCCGACCACGATCAGCTGCAGCAGGCGCGCGTGCTTGTAGTAGGCATACAGCTCGTTGAAATCGTGCACGAAGCCGGGCTGGTCGAGGAAGCTGCCCTTCAGTTCCAGCGCCGCGACGTCGTAGCCGTCGCTGCCCTCCACCAGCCGGTACAGGCCGAACACATCCTCGATGCGGGTCTGGGTCTTCAACCCGATGAACACGTTGTAGCCGAACAGCAGGCGGTCCGGGCCCACCTGCACGATGTCACGGCCGACGCAGTTGTTGTCGCTGCGGATGCGGAAGCGCCCGACCACCTCCAGGCGGCTGTCGCCGAACTCGGCCAGGCGCTGGCGGTTGAGTGTTTCGGCCAGGCCCTGCAGGCGCTGGCCCTGCTCGGCCAGGCGGCGGCGCAGGACTTCGTAGGCGCCGCCCTGGGCGACAGCCTGGTCGACGGTGCTGCCGCCGGCCTCCGGCGCAGTGGATTCGGCGGACGGATGGGTTTCAGACATCAGCAGGTTTCCGGCTCACGGGCGGACGGCCGCGGTTGCGGCCGGCGCGGGCGGGCGATGGCGGCGGCCATCGCCCGATGCATCAACGGGCGCTGTCGACCACGGTAGCCGACACGGTCGGTACCGCTTCGGCATCCTCGGCGATCTGGCGCGGCGCCGGTTCGGCCACGGCCACGCCCAGGTAGCGCTGCATCAGCTCCTGCACGATCGGGCTCTTGCCGGCGAAGCCTTCGATCGACTTGCCCAGCGACACCGCCTTGACCAGGTTCTCGAACATGCCGCCGTCGCCACCGACCAGGTCGATATCGGCGTTGCGCAGCGCGCTGGCGATGACATTGGCGTTCTCGCGCGAGACTTCCTTACCGGCTTCGATCGAGGCCAGCGCCTGCTTCAGGCTGTTGTCCAGCATCATGCGGAACTCTTCATGGCCACGTGCCTGGTCACTCAGCGAGGCGATGGCTTCGAACTTGCGCACCAGGCCCTCGGCCTCGGCCAGCAGCTTCTTCTGCACCACGCCGGCTTCGGCATTGCCCAGCGACTCGGTGGCGGTGGCACGGGCCAGGCCCATCTTTTCCTCACCCTGCGCCTGCGCCTGCAGGGTCTCGGCCAGAACGCGGGCTTCGTTGCTGCCCTGCTTCAGGCTGGCTTCGGCCTTGGCTTCGATCACGCGGGCCTCGGCAATGCCGACCTTCTCGATGGCCAGCGCCGAAGCTTCACGCACCTGCGCTTCGGCCAGGCCCGGCGCTGCCTGTTCGGCACGCAGGGCATCGGCCAACAGGCGCTTGGCTTCGGCCTGCTTGCCGGCCGCTTCATGCTCGGCCTGGGCCAGCGTGGTCAGTTCCACCGCGCGATGCTTTGACGCGGTCTCGCGCGCCTGCGCTTCCTTGACTTCGCGCACCAGCGCTTCCTGCGCCTTGGCCTCGGCTTCCAGGATCAGCACCTGCTTCTGGCGGTCGGCCTCGGAGACTTCGCGCACTTCCTTGATGCGCTCCTCTTCCTGCGCCACGGTCTTGTCGATGGAGATGCGTTCACGGGTGATGTTGGCCACGTCCATCTTGCCCTGCTCGACCACCTTGTCACGCTCCACGCCCTGCAGCTGCACTTCACGATCGGTGGTGACCTGCTCCAGCTGGCGTGCGCGCTCCACGCGCTCGGCCTCGATGGCCACGGCACGCTGGCGGTTCTGCTCGGCTACTTCCACTTCGCGCAGGCGGTTCTGGTCCCGGATCTCGATCAGCTGCTGCGCTTCGATACGGGCGTTCTCGGACAACTGGCGCTGCTCCTCCTGCACCTTGGCGGTCTCGGCCTCCTCGCGTGCGCGGATGGTCTCGATCTCACGCTTCTGCCGTGCTTCGGCTTCGGCCTGCTGGCGTTCCAGGGCCAGCAGCGCTTCGCGCGCTTCCACGTTCTTCTTGGTGATGGCGAGCTTCTCGTTCTGCTCCAGCTCGTTGGTCACCACATTCTGCGCGGCGGTCAATTCGGTGATCTTGCGAATGCCCTGCGCATCGAGAATGTTGAACTGGTCCAGCAGCGACTTCGGGGTCTGCTCCAGGTAGTCGATTGCCACGTCCTCAAGGACGTAGCCGTTCAGATCATTGCCGATCACCGCGATGATCTCGTCGCGGAACTCCTGGCGCTTCTCAAACAGTTCGGTGAAGTCGAACTTCTTGCCGACCGTCTTCAGTGCTTCGGAGAACTTGGCGTTGAACAGCTCGTCGACCGCATGCTTGTCCGATGCACGGTCGGCACCGATGGCCTTGGCCACGCGCAGCACGTCGGCCTGGGTCTCGTTGACCCGCAGGTAGAACGCCACGGCGATATCGGCACGCATGTTGTCGCGGCAGATCAGGCCTTCCTTGCCGCGGCGGTCGATCTGCAGCGTGATCAGGCTGATCCGCATCAGCTCGGCGCGGTACAGCACCGGGATGATCAGCGCACCGGTGAAGTGCACCTTGGGCGTGGAGCTCATGTCGTTGACGATCAGGGCCACGCCCTGGTCGACCTTGCGGTAGAAGGCCTTGAACAGGCCGGCCAGGCCGAGCAGTGCGACCAGCAGCACGGCTACGCCGATCAGGAAGGGGGCCATGGTTGCCAACGTCATCAGTGATTCTCCTTGTTGCCCGGAAGCAGGTTGTCCTGGAAGTCGAGGGCGACCGCGTCGGCGCGGACCACCCGGTAATGGTGTTGATCAGCCACGTGTTCGACCAGCACGATGCGCTCGCCACGCTGCAGTTCGATCTCGCTGCGCACCTGCAGCACCAGTCCGGCGCCGCCATCGTCGAAGGTGGCGTGACCGCCGCGGGCATCCACCTTCGGCGAGGCAACCACGCCGGTACGCCCCAGCAGCGAGGCCTGCGCCACCGGGCGCAGGCGCAGCAGGAACCTGCGGACGGGGCGCAGCAGCAGCGCGGTGAACGGAACCGCCGGCAACGGCGCCAGAAGGGCCACGACCGCACCGATCGCCCAGCGCAGCAGGTCCGGCAGCGGCAACAGCACGAACAGATGGACGAAATAGGTGACGATCCAGGCGAAGAAACCCAGCAGCGTCACCACAAGCATGAGGGGAACCCCACCCAGGCCCCAGCGCGCCAGCAGCGCGGACAGTCCCTGCAGATCATGTGGGTCGCCATGCAGCGCCCCATCGGCGCCGGCATCGCCAAACCCGTCGTCGACCAGGCCGAAGGCCGCCAGTGCCCAATACAGCACCGCCACCGCCAGCACGATGCTGTACGGCAGGGTCGGGAAACCGAACACGACGGTGAGGAACTCCTGCATCGCTTGCCTTCCTGGGCTGTGGGCGGCGGCGGCCCGTTCGGGGCGCGCCATGCACGTCCCGTCGATCCCCGCGCCGACCCTCATGGCAGGCGCGCTTGGGTCCATCCTATGTGAAGAATGCGTGCAGGCTCAAATCCAAGTCCAAATTACGGCAAATAGTGACGCCAATCACTCAAGAACCGTGCAATCGGCGCGGCGCACTTCCTCGACGAAAGTACGCATCCTGTAGCCGTCCTTGATGCCCGGCTCCAGTTCGATGCCGCTGGAGACATCCACGCCCCACGGCAGGGTGGCCAGCACGGCGTCGTAGACGTTTTCCGGATTCAGGCCACCGGCCAGCAGGAACGGCCGGTGCAGGCCGGTCGGAATGCGGCCCCAGTCGAAGGCCACGCCGGTGCCGCCACCGCCGCCCGGGGCATGGCTGTCGAACAGGAAGCCGGCGGCGCTGGGATAGCGCAGCTGCAGGGTGCGGGCGTTGATCTCTTCACGCCCGCCCATGGCGATCGCCTTCAGGTAGGGCATGTTGAAGCTGCGGCAGAAGCCCTCGTCTTCCTCGCCGTGGAACTGCAGCAGGGTCGGCCGTACCGTGCGCAGCACCTCGCGCACCTCTTCCTTGCTGTTGTTGCGGAACAGCGCCACCACGTCGACCATGGGCGCGATCGCCTGGCGCATCGCGCGCGCTTCGGCCGGAGCGACCCGGCGGCTGCTTTCACGGGCAAAGATGAAACCCACCGCGTCCACGCCCAGCTCACCGGCCAGGCGGACGTCGCCGGCCCGGGTCATGCCACAGAACTTGATGCGTGTGCGGTAGTAGGAGCGGCTCATAGCGTGACCTCGGCGGGCAGGTGCCAGTTGTCGGGGTACAGGGGCCCAAGGAACACCAGGCCCTGCGGCGGTGCGGTGGGACCGGCTACGGTGCGATCGCGCCCGGCCAGCAGTTCGGCGATCCATTCCACCGGCTTCTCGCCACTGCCCACCAGGATCAGCGATCCGACGATATTGCGGACCATGTGATGAAGGAATGCATTGCCCTGCACGGCGACCTCGATCACCTCGCCCTGGCGGCTGACCTGCAGTGACTGCAGCTCACGCCGGGCGTGCAGCGCCTGGCACTGCACCGAACGGAACGCGCTGAAATCGTTCTCGCCGAGCAGGGCCTGGCCGGCGGCGTGCATCAGGGTCTCGTCCAGCGCGCGGCGCTCCCAGCTCAAGGTCTGCCGGTCCAGCGCGGGCCGCACTTCGCGGTTGAGCAGGCGGTAGCGGTAGCGGCGTGCGCGTGCGGAGAAACGCGCGTGGAAATCCTCGGCCACCGGCACGCACCAGCGCACTGCGATCGAGCGCGGCAGGCGGGTGGTAGTGCCCAGCATCCACGCGCGCGGATCGCGCACCACGTCGGTATCGAAATGCACGACCTGGCACTGACCGTGCACGCCGGCATCGGTGCGGCCGGCACAGACCACCTGCAGCGGCGAATCGGCCACCGACGACAGGGCCTGCTCAAGGCTGGCCTGCACGCTCGGGCCGCCCTCGCCGAGGTTCTGCCAGCCCCTGAAATCGCTGCCGTCGTACTCGACGCCAAGCGCGTAACGCATGTGCTACCTCAGATGTTGCGGGAGGGGCGGCGCTCAGGCCGGATCGCGTTCGGACCACACCGCCAGTTCGTTGCCACCGGGCTCGACGAACTGGAAACGGCTGCCACCGGGGAAGGAAAACACCGGCCGCACGATCTCACCGCCAGCGTCAAGCACCGCCGCTTCGATCGGTGCCAGCTGGTCAGCGTACAGCACCAGCAGCGGGGCACCGGCATCGCTGGCACGCAGCGGCTGGCCGCGGAAGAAGCCGCCCTGCAGGCGGCCGTCGTCGAACGCGGTGTAGTCGCTGCCATAGTCTACGAACGACCAGCCGAACGCCTTCTCGAAGAAGGCGCGGCTGGCTGCAGGATCCGTGGAAGCGAATTCAACGTAGTCGATGCGGCGCTCGCGGCTCATGACGGGGTCCTTGTCGGCAGGGTCGATCACGGCAGGCGGGCCAGCAGTTCGCGGGCCTGGGCCTGGCAGTGCAGGTCGCCGCCCTCGGCCACTTCCTGCAGCAACGTACGCGCGGTCTGGGCATCGCCCAGGTCGAGGTAGGCGATGGCCAGCTCAAGGCGTTCCTGCCCGGCGCGCGGCGCCCAGCCGGCATCGCTGGCCGGCGCCGCAGTACCGTCTTCATGCGCCGCCGCGGCCAGCGCGTCATGCGGCGCTGCGCCTGAAGCCTCGCCGTCAGGGTGCTCGGCCGGCAGGTCGAACACGCCGCGGAACTGCGGCTGCTGTTCGGCGTGCAGCGCGTAGTCCGGCACTGCCACCTCGCCAGGGGCCGCCTGCGCGAGCAGCTCATCCTGCGCGGCGGCGGCCGGCGCGGAATCCTCCTGCGTGGCCACCGGCTCGTCCCAGCGCGGCAGGTCGGTCACTGCCTCGGGCAGCTCCATCACTTCGTCATCGCGCAGCGTCTGCGCCTGCCAGTCAGCCTGGGCGGCGACGTCGGCGACCGGTTCGGCAGCCGCGTCATCCTGCCCCCCGGTTTCGCTCGCCCAAGCCGGCATCGCCGGCTCCTGGCGGCCTGCTTCGGGCACCACCGACGACCACGAGGACTGCTCGGCCAGCGTATCCAGCGCCGCGCCCGCCGGTACCGCAGCGGCCAGGCCGGCGGCATCGTCTTCGTCGCGCAGCGGCGGCAGCGGCGATGGCTTGCGACGACGCAGCAGCCAGGCTGCACCGGCCGCCAGCAGCAGCACCGGCAGCCCCAGCCAGTACCACGGCGTTGCCGCATCGCGGGTATCCGGTACCTGTGCCAGGCGCTGCTGCGCGGCGGCCAGGTCGTTGTCCTTCATCGCGATCAGCGACTGCTGCTGTTCCTTGAGTTTTTCCAGGTCGGCGACGCGCTGCTTCAGCTCGCCAATCTCGGCATCGCGGGTCGCGATGTCCTCGCGTGCCTGGCGCAGTTGTTCGTTGCCCAGCATGTCACCCTCGCTGCCGGCTCCAGTGCCGGTGGTTGTGCCCGCGCGCGCGGCGTCGGAAGCCAGCGCAGGGGCGATTTCAAGTCGTGCCCCATTGGCCGCGGCCGGGGAAGAAGCGTTCGTGGTTGCCGCCGCGGCCACCGGGGCGACGGTACCCGCCGGTTGCGGCACGGTGCGCGCCTGCCGCCACTGCGCTGCATGCTCGCGCACCAGCGCTGCGGCCTCGGCGGCATCGACCGCCGCCAGTGCATCGCTGCCGGGCATGCGCAGTACGGCGCCTTGCTTGAGCAGGTTGACGTTGCCGCGGATGAAGGCCTCCGGGTTGGCCCGCAGCAGGGCGATCATCGCGCGGTCGCGGCTGACCTGGTTGCCGCGGGCCACCGCGCTGGCGATCTGCGACAGGGTCTGCCCACGCTGGACGATGACGCTGCCATCGGCTGCCTGCGCGGCAGCGGCGGGTGCATCCCCTGCACGCGGGCGAGCCGATGCAGGTGCCGGCGCTGCCGCAGTGGACGGCGCAGGTGCGCTTGCGCTCTCCGCAGCGGCCGGTGCCGGTGCAACGTCACGGACGATGGTGTTGGAGAGGGTACCGGCCGGCGCGACGATTTCCGGTTCGGCCACCGCCAGTGCGCTGGAGGGCGCATCGATCAGCGCCGAGTATTCGCGCACCAAGCGGCCCTGGCCCCAGTCGGCCTCGATCAGGAAGCTCAACGACGGGGTTTCGACCGGTGTCTGCGAGGTCACCCGCACCACCGCCCTGCCCTGCGCATTGCGGGTCAGTTCGAACTGCAGCTCGCTGACCAGCCCGGCCGGCCGCTGCAGGCCAACGCGTTCGAAGGTGACCGCAGAGGCCAGCGCGACGCGCAGGTTCTCCAGTTCGGATGGATCGGCCGAGACTACCGGGATTTCGGCCAGCAGGGGCTGGCCCGGCTTGGACAGGACACGGATGTCACCCAAGCCCAGGGCAAGCGCCGAACTGCTGGCCAGGGCCAGCAGCGCGGTGGAAAGATAGAGGAGCGGGCGCTTTGCGCCCCTGGCCCGTTTATTCATGGCGACACTATAAAGCGTGCGGACCGGGGTCCGCACCCATGTAGAGCCGAGCCCATGCTCGGCTGCATGGCCTGAGCCGAGCGTGGGCTCGGCTCTACAGAAAAGGCCGGGCATTGCCCGGCCTCTCCATCAACGCTGTTCGGCGGCGACCAGCTCGGCCAGCTGCACGGCGTTCAGGGCAGCGCCCTTGCGCACGTTGTCCGACACGATCCACAGGTTCAGGCCACGCGGGTGCGACAGGTCCTCGCGGATACGGCCGACATACACCGCATCGGTCCCCGAAGCATGGGTAACCGGAGTCGGATAGCCACCGGCCTCGTGACGATCCACCACTTCGATGCCCGGCGACTGCTCCAGCAGCGCGCGCGCTTCAGCGACGGTGACCTTGTCGCGGGTCTCGATCGCCACCGACTCGGAGTGGCCGTAGAACACCGGCACGCGCACCGCGGTCGGGTTCACCAGGATGCTGTCGTCACCGAGGATCTTGCGGGTCTCCCAGATCAGCTTCATCTCTTCCTTGGTGAAGCCATTGTCCTGGAAGTCATCGATGTGCGGGATCAGGTTGAAGGCGATCTGCACCGGGAAGCGCTGCGGATCGATCTCCTGGAAGCTGAGCAGCTGGCCGGTCTGCTTGCCCAGTTCCTCCATCGCCGAGCGGCCACCGCCGGACACCGACTGGTAGGTGGACACATTGATGCGCTCGATACCGTACTTGCGGTGCAGCGGCGCCAGCGCCACCAGCATCTGCATGGTCGAGCAGTTCGGGTTGGCGATGATGCCGCGCGGACGGTTGGCGACCTGTTCCGGGTTGACCTCGGACACCACCAGCGGCACGTCATCGTCGTAACGGAAGGCCGAGGAGTTGTCGATCACCACCGCACCGGCGGCGGCGAACTTCGGTGCGTATTCCTTGGACACGCTGCCGCCAGCCGAGAACAGCGCGATCTCGACACCGGTCGGATCGAAGGTGGCCAGGTCCTGGACCTTGACCTTCTGGCCGTTGAATTCGATCTCGCCACCGGCCGAACGCTCGGAGGCGAGGACGCTCAGGGTGCCGACCGGGAAATCACGCTCGGCCAGGATCGACAACATGGTCTCGCCAACGGCGCCGGTGGCACCGACGACGGCGACGTGGAAACTGCGCTGTGCATTGCTCATGGGGAACTCTCACGAAAACGGGAATGGGGGAAAACACGCACGACAGCTGGGTTCGGGGAACCTCCTCAAGCGGGGCGCGCGGAGGTTCCCTATCGTTTCCCGGTTTTTTTGCCCAGCATCACGCGCGCGGCCATCGCCGCGTCAGCGTTGATCGCGCTCGGCATGCGCGACGGGCCACCATCCAGGCCGAGCCCGGCAGCCAGATTATCCACGGCCAGCTGCACCATCGCCGTGCGCGTGCCCAGCGAGGCGCTGCCGATATGCGGCGTGAGCACCACGTTGCGCAGCGCCAGCAGCTCCGGGCGCACCTTCGGCTCGCCCTCGTACACATCCAGGCCGGCAGCCGCCAGGTGGCCGTTGGCCAGTGCGTCGGCCAGCGCCAGTTCGTCGACGATGCCGCCGCGGGCGATGTTCACCAGGGTTGCCGTCGGCTTCATCTTCGCCAGGGCAACCGCATCGATGATGTGATGCGAGGCCGGCGTGTAGGGCAGCACCGTTACCAGATGGTCGGACTGTGCCAGCAGTGTATCCAGGTCCACGTAGGTCGCGCGGAGCGACGCCTCGGTGTCGGCCGGCAACCGTGAACGGTTGTGGTACAGCACCTTCATGCCGAAACCGTGCGCGCCGCGGCGGGCGATGCCCTGGCCGATGCGGCCCATGCCAAGGATGCCCAGTGTGCTGCCATGGACATCCGCGCCCAGCATGGTCTGGAACGACCACTGCTGCCACTGCCCGTCACGCAGCCAGCGCTCGGACTCAGTGATCCGGCGCGCGGTTGCCATCAGCAGCGCGAAACCGAGATCGGCGGTGGTTTCGGTCAACACGTCCGGCGTGTTGCTGGCCAGGATGCCGGCGGCGCTGAGCGCGTCGACATCCAGGTTGTTGTAGCCGACGCCGACATTGGCGATCACCTGCAACTGCGTGGCATTGGCCACCTGGGCCGCACCGATGCGCTCGTTGAGGGTGATGATCGCGCCGTCGGCGCTGGCCAGCTGTGCAGCGATCTGGTCCGGCGACCAGGCGGTGACGGTGTCGGTGCTGCGCAGCTGCACGCGATCGCGCAGCGGCGCGATGGCCGCCTCGATCAGCGGCTGGCTCACCCACACGGTCGGCCGCGTGTCAGCCATCGATCTGCCCGGGAATGCGCGGGGTGATCGTGCCGACATCGCCGCACTGCGCGCGATGACGCAGCGCCTGATCCATCAGCACCAGCGCCACCATCGCTTCGGCGATGGGCGTGGCGCGGATGCCGACGCAGGGATCGTGGCGGCCGGTGGTGACCACCTCGACCACGTTGCCGTCCGTATCCAGCGACGGGCCCGGCAGGCGCAGGCTGGACGTCGGCTTCAGGGCGATCGACGCAACGACCGGCTGACCGGTGGAGATGCCACCGAGGATGCCGCCGGCATGGTTGCTGGCGAAGCCCTGCGGCGTCAGCAGGTCACGGTGTTCAGTGCCCTTCTGCGCGGCGCTGGCGAATCCGTCGCCGATCTCCACGCCCTTCACCGCATTGATGCTCATCAGCGCGGCGGCCAGTTCGCCATCAAGCTTGCCGTAGATCGGCTCGCCCCAGCCCGGCGGCACGTTGTCGGCGACCACGTCCACGCGCGCACCGACCGAGTCGCCAGACTTGCGCAGCGCATCCATGTACGCCTCCAGCTCGGGCACCTGTGCGGCGTGCGGCCAGAAGAACGGATTGTCTTCCACCGCCGACCAGTCGAAACCGGCCGGGGTGATGTCGCCCAGCTGCGACAGGTAGCCACGCACGGTCACGCCGAAACGCTCGGCCAGCCACTTCTTGGCGACCACGCCAGCGGCCACGCGCATGGTGGTCTCGCGTGCCGAGGAACGGCCACCGCCACGCGGATCGCGGATGCCGTACTTGTGCCAGTAACTGTAGTCGGCATGGCCCGGGCGGAACTGCTGGCCGATATTGGCGTAATCCTTGCTGCGCTGGTCGGTGTTACGGATCAGCAGCGCGATCGGGGTGCCGGTGGTCAGGCCCTCGTATACGCCGGACAGGATCTCGACCTCGTCGGCCTCGCGCCGCGCGGAAGTGTGCCGGCTCTTGCCGGTCGCACGGCGCTGCAGGTCGTGGGCGAATTCGGCCGCGTCCAGCGCCAGCCCCGGAGGGCAGCCATCGATCACGCAGCCGATGGCCGGCCCGTGCGACTCGCCGAACGTGGTGACGGTGAACAGCTTGCCGAACGAATTGGAGCTCACGGGCGCTGCGCCGCCAGTTCGGTGATGCGTGCGCTGTGGGCGATCAGCTCGCGGCATTCGACCGCAAAGATGCCCATCTGGCCAACCTTGAACTCGATCCAGGAAAAATCGACTTCCGGCAGCAGCTTGACCAGATGCTGTTCGGACTCACCCACTTCACAGATCAGCAGACCGTCTTCGCTCAGGTGCAGCGGGGCGTCGCGCAGGATCTTCAGCACCAGGTCCAGGCCATCGTCACCGGCACGCAGGCCCATTTCCGGCTCGTAGGAATATTCCTGCGGCAGGGCATCAGTCTCGTCGTTGGTGACGTACGGCGGGTTGGTGACGATCAGGTCGTAGTGGCGGCCGGTCAGACCATTGAACAGGTCCGACTTGATCAGGGTGACGTTGTGCGCCTGCAGGCGCTCCTTGTTCTCCTCGGCCAGCGACAGTGCGTCGTCACTCAGGTCGACGCCGTCCACTTCCCAGTTCGGGTAGTAGTGGCCCATGGCGATGGCGATGCAGCCCGAACCGGTGCAAAGATCCAGTGCACGGCTGACATCGCGGCCGGCCAGCCACGGTTCGAAACCACATTCGATCAGTTCGGCGATCGGCGAGCGCGGCACCAGCGCGCGCGCGTCACTCTTGAAGCTCAGGCCGGCGAACCAGGCCTCACCGGTCAGGTAGGCAGCGGGGATGCGTTCGTCGATGCGGCGCTGGAACAGCTCCAGCACGCGCAGCTTTTCGGCCTGCAGCAGGCGTGCCTGGCCGTAGGCCGGGCCGAGGTCGTGCGGCAGGTGCAGGCTGTGCAGCACCAGTTGGGTGGCCTCATCCAGCGCATTGTCGTAGCTGTGCCCGAAGGTCAGCCCGGCTTCGTTGAAACGGCTGGTGCCGTAGCGGATCAGATCGATGATCGTGTGGAGTTCGGCGGCCGTTTCAGCGGTCATGGCGGTACTGCGGGCAAATTGGCCCCCGATTATAGGGGCTGGCGCCCGCGGCAGCATCCGTTGCGACGGAAACGATCGGGCCGCAGCCGGTATGATGGAGCCCATTTCGCGCGGGAGCCCCCATGTTCAATCGCAATGCCGGCATCATCCTGCTGATCGCCCTGGCCGCGGGGCTCGGCCTGCTGGCCGCCCAGCAGGTGTTCGCGCCGAAGCCGCCTGCCAACGCCCCGGCCACCGAAGCGATCACCCTGTACCCGCAGCCGCGTGAACTGCCCGACTTCAACCTGGCCCAGTCCGACGGCACCCGCCTGATCCCGGGCGAACTGAAGGGCCACTGGACCCTGGTGTTCCTGGGCTTCACCTTCTGCCCGGACGTCTGCCCGACCACCCTGGCCGAGCTGGCCGGCGCGCAGAGCCAGTGGGAGGCCCTGCCCGATGGCCTGCGCCCGCGCGTGCTGTTCATCTCGGTCGACCCGGACCGCGACAGCGCCACCCGCCTGGGCGAGTACGTGCACGGCTTCCACAAGGACACCCTGGCCGCCACCGCCGATATCCCCTCGCTGGAGCGCTTCGCCACCTCGCTGGGCTTCGTGTTCCAGAAAGTGCCGGGCAAGCATTTCGACGAGAACGCCGAGGATTACACCGTCGAGCATTCGGCCAGCCTGGCCGTGCTCGACCCGCAGGGCCGCCTTGCCGGCCTGGTGCGCCCCCCGTTCAATGCGCCGGCGATCGCCCGCGACCTGCACAAGCTGACCGAGAAAACCGCCCCATGAGCCTCACCACCGCCCTGACGTACGCCCTGCCCCATCGCCTGCTGTCCTCGATGGCACGCTCGCTGGCGTACTCGGACGATCCGCGCGTGTCGCGCTGGCTGATCGACACCGTCACCCGCAAGTTCAACGTCAACCTGGACGAAGCGGCCAACCCGGACCCGCGCAGCTATGCGACCTTCAACCAGTTCTTCACCCGCGCGCTGAAGCCGGGCGCGCGCGTGGCCGATGCCGATCCGCGCAGCCTGGTGATGCCGGCCGACGGCCGCATCAGCCAGCTGGGGAAGATCGAGGCCGGCCGCATCTTCCAGGCCAAGGGCCAGTCGTTCACCGCCGCCGAGCTGCTGGGCAGCGACGAGGACGCCAAGCCGTACAACGACGGTCTGTACGCCACCGTGTACCTGTCGCCGCGCGACTACCACCGCGTGCACATGCCGTGGACCGGCACCCTGCGTGAAACCGTGCACGTGCCGGGCCGCCTGTTCAGTGTCGGTCCTGCGGCCGTCAACGGCGTACCGCGCCTGTTCGCACGCAACGAGCGCCTGGTCTGCCACTTCGACACCAGCTTCGGCCCGATGGTCAGCGTGATGGTCGGCGCGCTGCTGGTGTCCGGCGTGGAAACCGTGTGGAGCGGCGAGGAGATCCCGGCCTACGGCGATCGCATCACCCGCAAGGACTACCGCGGCAAGGGCATCAAGCTGGAGCGTTTCGCCGAGATGGCACGCTTCAATTACGGCTCGACCGTGGTAGTGCTGCTGCCGCCGGGCGTGGCCGAATTCGCCCCGCAGCTGGGCGCCGAAAGCCCGGTGCAGCTGGGCCAGGCCCTGGCAAAGCTGCGCTGACCGTAGATCCACGCGACGCATGGATGGATTCAACGGGATGCCGGCCAGCGGCCGGCACTACCGGGTCTGTAGAGCCGAGCCCATGCTCGGCTGCCGGCATGAACAGCCGAGCATGGGCTCGGCTCTACAGTCAGAAGCGGATTACTGCAGGACCGGGGCCGGGCCGACGTCCATGCCGTCGTAGTCTTCCACGCCGTGCTCCGCGGCCAGCGCCGCGAATTCCTGGTTGCGGCGGTCCAGCGAGGCTTCGTCGTGGATTTCCACGCGCTCCACGTGCAGCACGTGGAACGGCGCGTCGCCCTCTTCCGGTTCCTGCTCGAAGAGTTCCACGAAGGTGTAGCCCTGTGCCTGCAGGTGCTGGGCCAGCGCCTGCAGCGGCTCGGCACTGGCGTGGACGAAGAAATACCCCCACAGCAACGGGCCGTTGATGTCCCAGTCGGTGTTCTCGCGGAGGTTGGCGAACAGGTTGCGGGTGGCTTCGAGGTCCATACAAATTCCAGTGGTCTTGGGAATTACTTGTCGCAGCCCTGCAGCTTCAGCGTCTGGCCCTGGCGCAGGCTGTAGGCCGGAGCCTTCAGGCCGTTGGCGCGGGCCAGGGTCGGCAGGTCGCACTGGAACTTGGCGGCGATGGCGCCCAGGGTCTCCCCCCGGCCCACCTTGTGGCTGCGCGCCGGCTTCGACCGGGCGGCCGGCGCCGGGCGCGGTGCCGCCACTGCAGCCACCGGTGCGGTCGGCACGCTGGTGGATGCAGCCGCGTCGGCCACCGGCACCACGCCGCCCACCGCCACGCTAGCGGTATAGCTCGACGCGGCCGGGCGCTTGATCGCCGCGTTGAGATCAGCGGTGATCAGCGTGCGGGCGAGGTCGGCACGCGGACCACTGACACAATTTCGCTGGTACAGGCCGGCGATGCGGGTGGTGGCGTTGATCAGCGTACCGGCCGGAATCCAGCCATCGGCCTCATAGCGCGGGTTGAGGTTGCGCAACGCACGCATGTAGCCATCGCGGGTACCGTGACTGCCCAGGCAGATGGTCAATTCATAGATGGTGGTGGACTTGGCCAGCCGCAGCGTGGCCGGCTGCGCGCTGATCTTCGGGAACTCCACGCCGTACTGCTGCGGGTGCAGGAAGATCCAGGCCGCGGCGATCACCATCGGCACGTAGTCCTTGGTCTCGCCCGGGAACTGGTTGTAGACGCTGTCGGTCCAGAAGCTCTGCCCACCGCTCTGCTTGAACACGCGCGCAGCACGGCCTTCGCCACCGTTATAGGCGGCCACCGACATTTCCACGTTGTTGTTCAGTTCGCGCAGGCGCTCGTTGAGGTAGCTGGCGCTGGCCTCGGCGGCGCTGCGCGCGTCGAAGCGGGTATCGAAGCCGGTGCCGTCCGGGCCCAGGCCGAAACGGCGGCCAGTGGCTGGCATGAACTGCATCAGGCCGGCGGCGCCGGCGCGCGAGGAAGCATGCACACGGCCATTGGATTCCTTGGCCATGATCCCGAACAGCAGCGCCTCGGGCAGGCCGCGCTTTTCCCACTCCGGCCACATCACCGCGCGCAGGTTCTGGTAATTCTCGTAGCTGGTCAGCAGCGCCGGGCGCATGTCGGTCAGCCAGCGGCGGATGCCGGCCTGCACCGCCGGGTTGTACTCGACCATCGTGTCGAAGGCGTGCCGCTTGTCGTTCAGCAGCGCGGCAGCGCGCGCGGCCTCGGGCACGTCGGCGGTGAGCGGCCCGATGTGGTCCGGGTCGGCTTCCAGGCGGTCACCGCCCTCGTCGGCCACGTCATCGCTGGCGGCGGCATCGGCGTCGTGCTTGAGCAGCCGCTTGTAGCTGGCCAGCAGGGTCCCCATCTGGCAGCCCTTCTGCTTCACGCAGTCGTTGAGGACATCTTCCATGTCCTCCAGCGCGGCATCAGCCTCGTTGCTGCCCTTGGGATCGGCGTTGGCGACCAGCAGCAGGGCATCGCCGTAGCGCTTTTCGGCGGCGGTCATGCGCTGCTGCAGCGCATCCACCTTCACCTTGTCCCGGGCCGAAACCCGCTGTGCGTGGGCGTCGGGCGCCAGGGAAACCAGGCCGGCCAGGGCCAGCAGCGGCCAACCGCGGGAAATCAGGACAGGAACGGGCATTGATGGCACTGTGTGCAAAACAGGCAGGCAGAGTAGCGGCGCCGCCAAGGTCCGGGCAAGCCGACCTTCGGACCGTCACTGCCGGCGGTTAACATTGGGCTATTCATCACAAGGGCTGGACAATGGATCCGATTCTGCTCGGCAAAGGCATTACCGACGATATTGCCGTCACCCTGCTGCCGAAACTCGGCAACCGCCACGGTCTGGTGGCCGGCGCCACCGGTACCGGCAAGACCGTGACCCTGATGACCCTGGCCGAGGGCTTCTCGCGGCTGGGCGTGCCGGTGTTCCTGGCTGACGTGAAGGGCGATGTGTCCGGCCTGGCCGTGCCCGGCACCGGTGCCGAGAACCTGCTCAAGCGCGCGGCCGAGATCGGCGTGGCCGACTATGCGCCGGCCGCCAGCCCGACCATCTTCTGGGACCTGTACGGCAAGCTCGGCCACCCGGTACGCACCACCGTCAGTGAGATGGGCCCGACCCTGCTGTCGCGCATCCTCGAATTGAACGACACCCAGGCCGGGGTACTCGACATCGTATTCAAGCTGGCCGACGACCGCGGCCTGCTGCTGCTGGACATGGACGACCTGCGCGCCCTGCTCGGCCTGGTCGCCGAGGAGCGCAAGGACATCTCCACCGAGTATGGCCTGGTCAGCGCGCAGTCGATCGCCGCGATCCAGCGTTCGGTGCTGCGCCTGGCGCAGGACGGTGGCGAGAACTTCTTCGGCGAACCGGCGCTTGAACTGGCGGACATCATGCGGGTCAACCACGACGGCCGCGGCATGATCGGCATCCTCGCCGCCGACCAGCTGGTGCTCAAGCCCAAGCTCTATTCCACCTTCCTGCTGTGGCTGCTTTCGGAACTGTTCGAGCAGCTGCCGGAAGTGGGCGACCTGGACAAGCCGAAGCTGGTCTTCATCTTCGACGAGGCCCACCTGCTGTTCGATGATGCACCGCCGTCGCTGGTGCAGCGCATCGAGCAGGTGGTGCGCCTGATCCGTTCCAAGGGCGTGGGCGTTTACTTCTGCTCGCAGTTCCCCGACGACGTGCCGGGCAACATTCTCGGCCAGCTGGGCAATCGCGTTCAGCACGCGCTGCGCGCGTTCACCCCGCGCGACCAGAAGGCGGTGAAGACCGCCGCCGAGACGTTCGTGCCGAACCCCAAGCTGGACGTGGCCAAGGTATTGAGCCAGCTCGGCACCGGTGAGGCCCTGGTCTCCACGCTGCAGGACAAGGGCGTACCGATGCCGGTGCAGCAGACGATGATCGCGCCGCCGCGCTGCCGGATGGGACCGATCACCGAGGCCGAGCGCGCCCAGGTGCGTGCCGGCAGCCCGGTCGGCACCCGCTACGACACCGCGATCAACCGCGAATCGGCCGCCGAGTTGCTGGCCCAGCGCGCGCAGAAGACGGTCGAGCAGGCGCAGGCTCCCGCCGCCCGCAGCCGCGAGCAGGACGAAGCGCAGGAAGGCGGTTTCGGCCAGGCGATCAAGGATGCGATCTTCGGCACCAAGCGCCGCCAGGGCATGATCGAGACCATGGCCAAGCAGACCACGCGTACCGTCGGCACCAAGCTGGGCAACCAGATCGTGCGCGGCATCCTCGGTGGCATCTTCGGCGGCAAGCGCTGACCTGCCACTACTGGGGTCGGAGCCCTTTCCGCTGGAAAGGGCTCCGATCCCACTTCCCCATCGCTTCCCCTCGAAAAGAAGTCGTATTGCATGTCGCGTTGGCGTCCCCCCGCAGAAAAAAGCACGGCCCTGATCACCGCTTCCGGGCATGCGCGACTGAAGGCCGAACTGGATGAGCTATGGCGCGTGCGCCGTCCGGAGGTGGTGAAAGCACTCGCCGCCGCTGCCGCAGAAGGCGACCGTTCCGAGAACGCCGAGTACACCTACCGCAAGAAGCAACTGGGCGAGATCGACCGCCGCGTGCGCTACCTGACCAAGCGGCTGGAATCGCTGCGCGTGGTCGACACCACGCCGACCGACCCGTTGGCGGTGTTCTTCGGCGCATGGGTGGAACTGGAGAACGTGGACAGCGGCGACACCAGCCGCTACCGCATTGTCGGGCCGGATGAGACCGATGCGGGCCTGGGCTGGATCAGCATCGATTCCCCCCTGGCGCGTGCGCTGCTGAAAAAGCGGCTGGATGATGAGTTCTCGGTGGAGCTGCCTGGTGGGCAGTTCACCTTTGCGGTGATCGGGGTGGAGTACGAGCCTGTGTAGCGTCGAGCCATGCCCGACCTCGCCGCCGTTGTAGAGCCGAGCCCATGCTCGGCTGATGGGCAACGCTGCCGAGCATGGGCTCGGCTCTACAACGGTGGTGGGTACGTACGCCCTGCACGCAGCGGGCGGAAATAGTCGGCATTGCGATAGAAGGCGGAATCCTGGACGTCGTGCCAGCCTGGGATTCCAGCCAACGGCAGCGGACGCAGCTGCAGCGGATCGGTCACCGCCCTGCCCTCGGCAATGGCAGCGCTCACCACGTCGACACAGGCAGCATCGGCATCGCCCTGCACCACCACGCACTTGCCGACCAGCAATCGCCCCGGCAGCAGTGCCTGTTCCATCAGCGCATGCCCGAATACCACAGTGATGGCGATGTCACCGCTCTGCCAGTTCACCGGGTCAAACAACGCGGGCCAGTCGTGTGCATCCCAGGCAGCCAGCAGTGAGTCATCGCGCACACGCACGATCACGCCGGTTTCGTCGAACTGGGTCAAGGCGGCCTGCGCGCGGTTGCGCTGGCCGGGTGGCATCGCCTCGATATGCAGGCACTGCCGCACGTTGAGCGCTCGCTTCAGCTGCGGCTGTGAGGCCCACACCAGCGCATTGAACAGGTCGTGCCAGTTGCCGGCACGGGTGGCGATGCGTCCCTGCGCGATACGCTCCTCGTAATGCAAGCCATCGGCCAGCAGCGCGGCGTCCTGTTCAACCAGGCGCTTGCCAGGCACGGCCAGGCGTGCATCGAGCGCCGCGATGGACGGCCATGCGGTGCCGTCCAGCAGGTCACGGAAGTCCTGAAGCCCGGCAAACAGCGGGTGCTCGAACCGCCGTGCAGCTACCGCCGCACGTGGCGGCGGTACGAAGCGCCGTGAACCGCCGCCGTTGCCGGTGGCGGCCGTCGCTGCGATCACAGCACCTTGAGGTCGAACGCCGGACGGGGGGCGGCCGCCAGCGCGTCACCGTACAGGTCATGCTCGTCGCTCTCGGTGATCTCCACGTCGACGAATTCGCCCACGCGCAGCGGCACCTGGTCGGCATTCTGGATGTGCACCAGGCCGTCGATCTCCGGGGCATCGGCCTTGGAGCGGGCCACGGCGATGTCGCCTTCGATGGCGTCGACCAGGCACTGCTGCACGGTGCCGATCTTGGCTTCCAGGCGCGCGGCGGAAATCTGCGCCTGCTTCTCCATGAAACGGGCCAGGCGTTCCTGCTTCACCTCTTCCGGCACGGCGTCAGGCAGGTCGTTGGCGGTGGCACCCTCGACCGGCGAGTAAGCGAACGCACCGACGCGATCCAGCTGCGCTTCGTCAAGGAACGACAGCAGTTCCTCGAACTCGGCTTCGGTTTCGCCCGGGAAGCCGACGATGAAGGTCGAACGCACAGTGATGTCCGGCGCGATACGGCGCCAGTTCTGCACGCGCTCCAGGGTCTTCTCCACCGCGCCGGGGCGCTTCATCAGGCGCAGGATGCGCGGGCTGGCGTGCTGGAACGGGATATCCAGGTACGGCAGGATGCGGTTCTCGGCCATCAGCGGCACCACTTCGTCCACGTGCGGATACGGGTAGACGTAGTGCATGCGCACCCACGCATCCAGCTCCGACAGGCCTTCGCACAGCGCCTTCAAACGGGTCTGGTAGGCCTTGTCGCGCCACATCTTTTCTGCGTACTTCACGTCCACGCCGTAGGCCGAGGTGTCCTGCGAAACCACCAGCAGCTCGCGCACGCCGCCACGCACCAGGCGCTCGGCTTCACGCAGCACCTCGTCGACCGGGCGCGAAACCAGCTTGCCGCGCATCGACGGAATGATGCAGAAGCTGCATTTGTGGTTGCAGCCCTCGGAAATCTTCAGGTACGCGTAGTGCCGCGGGGTCAGCTTGATACCGTAGTCGGGCACCAGGTCCACGAACGGATCGTGCTTGGGCGGCAGTGCTTCATGCACCGCTTCCATCACGCTCTGGTAATCCTGCGGGCCGGACACCGCCAGCACGTTGGGGTACGCCTCGCGGATCTGCTCCGGGCGCTTGCCCAGGCAACCGGTGACGATCACCTTGCCGTTCTGGTTCATCGCCTCGCCGATCGCGTCCAGCGACTCGGTCACCGCAGAATCGATGAAGCCACAGGTGTTGACCACCACCACGTCGGCCGAATCGTAGGACGGGACGATGTCGTAGCCTTCCGAGCGGAGCTGGGTGAGGATGCGCTCGGAATCGACGAGGGCCTTCGGGCAGCCAAGGCTGACGAAGCCGACTTTGGGGTTCAGCTGGGACATGGAAATCGCGGGACTCTGGGGGCCTGGGCCCCTGCCGCCATGGCAGGGGTTCCTGGGGGCCGGGGCCTGAAAGGGCGCCAGTATACCGGGGTTGGCGGCCGCGCTCTGAATGCCCAGCCGACCGATACGGCACAGCCAGTGACGCCGCGCTAACCGGCGCAGCACCGACAATGCAGTTCTGTTTCCAGCAACGAGGAAGATGACGATGGCCGAGTGGATCACCCTGGATACGCATCACGGCCCGGTACGGGCCTGGCAGGCCCTGCCGGAGGGCACCGCGCGTGGCGGCCTGGTGGTGGTGCAGGAAATCTTCGGCGCCAATCCGCATATCCGCAGCGTGGCCGAGCGCTTCGCGGCGGAAGGCTATGCGGTGCTGGCGCCCTCGTTCTTCGACCTGCTCGATGGCCCCGACGCCGATCCGGACGCGCTGCCCTACGACGCCGACGGCGTGAAACAGGGCCTGGAACGGGTGGCAGCGCTGGGCATGGAGAAGGCACTGGAAGTGGTACGTGCGGCGGCCACCCGGCTGGCCCCTTACGGCAAGGTGGGCACCGTCGGCTACTGCTGGGGTGGCACGGTGGCGATGCTGTCCGCAGTGCGCCTGGGGCTGCCGTCGGTCAGCTACTACGGCGCCCGCAACGTCCAGTTCCTCGATGAGACACCCAAGGCACCGGTGATCTTCCACTTCGGCGCCCAGGATCGCAGCATCCCACCGGAAGCCGTGCAGGCCCACCGCGAGAAGCTGCCGCAGATGACCACCTACGTCTATCCGGCCGATCATGCCTTCAACCGGGAGGTCGGACATGCGTATGATCCAGACAGCGCCGCCCTGGCGCTGCAACGCACCCTGGACTTCTTCTCGGAGCATCTTGGATGAGCGAATTCGAACTCGATTCACGCCTGGCCGCCGATAGCGTGCTGGTGGCGGAAGGACCGTTGTCGCAAGTGCGGCTGATGAACGACGAACGATTCCCCTGGCTGGTGCTGGTACCGCGCCTGGCCGGGGTCACCGAGTGGATCGAGCTGGACGGCGAGCAGCAGGACAAGCTCCGCACCGAGCTCAACCGCGCCTGCAAGGCCCTGAAGGGCTCCGACGGGGTGGAAAAGATCAACATCGGGGCGCTGGGCAATATCGTGCGCCAGCTGCATTTCCATGTGATCGGCCGCCATGACGGTGATCCGGCCTGGCCGGGCCCGGTCTGGGGCAGCGGCCCGGCGCACCGCTACGAGCCGGCGGCGCTGGACCAGCATGTCGCCTACTGGAAGGAACGGCTAGGATATCCGGCCCTGTCCTGAGCCTTCGCCGACCCGATGCGATTCAACCTCGTTGCCGCCGTCCTGCTGATCCTGATCGGCCTGTTCATGCTCGCCAGCAATCTCGGCTGGACGCACCTGAACCTGTCCAAGCTGCTGCTGACCTGGTGGCCGGTGGCCCTGGTGGGTGTCGGCATCGCGATGCTGTTCGGTCGCGGCAAATAAGGAAGGCGGCGCATTGCGCCGCCTTCCTTCATGTGGAGCCGGGCCATGCTCGGCTGCCCTGCCTTGAAGCCGAGCATGGCTCGGCTCTACAAATCGCCTGCAATCTTCAGGTCCGCGGCAGGGTCACGCCGGTCTGGCCCTGGTACTTGCCGCCACGGTCGCGGTACGACGTCTCGCAGATGTCATCGGCGGCCGCCTGGAAGAACAGCATCTGCGCCACGCCTTCGTTGGCGTAGATGCGCGCCGGCAGCGGCGTGGTGTTGCTGAATTCCAGGGTGACGTGGCCTTCCCATTCCGGCTCCAGCGGCGTCACGTTGACGATGATGCCGCAGCGCGCGTAGGTGCTCTTGCCCAGGCACACCACCAGGGTATCGCGCGGAATGCGGAAGTACTCCACGGTACGCGCCAGCGCGAAGCTGTTCGGCGGGATGATGCACTCATCGCCGACGATATCCACGAAGCTGCCCGGATCGAAATGCTTGGGATCGACGATCGTCGAGTTGATGTTGGTGAACACCTTGAACTCGCGCGAGCAGCGCACGTCATAGCCATAGCTGGACGTGCCGTAGCTGACGATGCGCTGGCCGTTGGCCTGCTTGACCTGCCCGGCCTCGAACGGCTCGATCATGCCGTGCTGCTCGGACATGCGGCGGATCCAACGGTCACTCTTGATGCTCATGCTTTGTCCTGGGGGTACGAGGGGGCGCGAGGATTCTAGCAGGGGGCCGGCCTGCGCCGGCGGCCCCTGCCCCGGCACTTACAGCAGCGAGGACAGGATCGGGATCGAGGCCCGCGGGCGCTTGCCGACTTCCTCGATCAGGCGCTGCGCGGCATGGCGATAGGCCTGGGCCGGTGCCGAATCCGGCTGGGCCACGGTGATCGGCGTGCCTGCATCGCCCTGCTCGCGGATGCCGATCTGCAGCGGCAGCGACCCCAGCAGCGGCACGCCGTACTGCGCGGCCATGCGCTCGCCGCCACCCTCGCCGAACAGGTGCTCGATGTGCCCGCAGCTGCTGCACGTGTGCACCGCCATGTTCTCGACGATGCCCAGCACCGGCACCTCGACCTTCTCGAACATCTTCAGCGCCTTCTTCGCATCCAGCGTGGCGATATCCTGCGGCGTGGTGACGATCACCGCACCGGCCAGCGGAATCTTCTGGGTCAGGGTCAGCTGGATGTCACCCGTGCCCGGCGGCAGGTCGATCAGCAGGAAATCCAGGTCGTCCCACAGGGTATCGTTGAACAGCTGGGTCATCGCCGAGGTGGCCATCGGGCCGCGCCAGATCATCGGGGTGTCTTCTTCGATCAGGTAGCCGATCGACATGGTGTCCACGCCGAACGCACGCAGAGGCTCGATGCTCTTGTTGTCCGGGCTTTCCGGGCGGCCGGACAGCCCCAGCATGGCCGGCACGCTGGGGCCGTAAATGTCGGCGTCGAGCACGCCCACCCGCGCACCGAGCTGCTGCAGCGCCACGGCCAGGTTCACCGAGGTGGTGGACTTGCCGACGCCGCCCTTGCCCGAACCGACCGCGATGACATTGCGGATGCGGGCATGCGGCGTAAGTCCCTTCTGGACCTGGCTGGCATGGGGACGGCGGGGAGAACTGTTCACAACGAGCACCGGCGGAGTCAGGGGGATAACCCAGCATCATACAAGCTGGACGTAACCTGACTGAAATTCAGGATTGCGACGGATTCGTGCACAGATTGTTAAGTTCATGTTACGTTCGATCAGCACTGTTTTGAGCTGCGGAGCCCGCTGTTGCGGCCCGCGCGATGGCGCATGCGCAGTGCCGTTTTTGTTTTTTGCTCTCCATTGGAACTACATGAAACACGTCAGCAATACCGCACGTCGCAACACGCTCGCCGTCGCCCTGCTTTCCGCTCTGATGGCCGCCTCCCCGGCAATGGCCCAAGACAAGGCGACCAACCTGGACAAGATCACCGTCACCGGTTCGCTGATCCCGCAGACCCAGGTCGAAACCCAGACCCCGGTGATGTCCATCACCGCCGAAGACATCCAGACCCGCGGCTTCAGCAGTGTTGCTGAAGTGCTGCAGCAGTCATCGCTGACGACCGGCGGCCTGCAGGGCGGCCAGACCTCGGGTGCGTTCACCCAGGGCGCCGAAGCCGCCGGCATGTTCGGCCTGAATCCGGGCTACACCAAGTACCTGATCAACGGCCGCCCGATGCTCTCGTATCCGGCGCTGTACAACGGCAGCGAGTCGTTCAACAACATCAGCGGCATCCCGATCGACATCGTCGAGCGCATCGAAGTCCTGCCGGGCGGCCAGTCGTCGCTGTACGGCTCGGACGCGATCGCCGGCGTGGTCAACATCATCCTGAAGGAACGCATGGACGGCGGCACGATGTCGATCCGTGGCGGTACCTACACCGAAGGTGGTGGCAGCAACATCCGCTTCAGCGCCGCCAAGGGCTTCAACGCGTTCGACGACCGCTTCCACGCGCTGGTCAACGTGCAGATCGAGAACGGCAGCCCGATCTGGGGCTACCAGCGTGACATCACCAAGCAGAACAACCCGGTCGGTTACACCGCGCAGCTTCCGTCGAACGACTTTGCCGTCATCGGCAACGCCGACAACAAGCTGTACATGATGGACCCGACCCGCTGCGCCAACGTGGCAGGCCTGTACGACGGCACCACCACCGTCGGCAAGCGTGCATCGGGCGAATCGTGCGGCTCGGTGTACAGCGCCGGCTACAAGACCCTGAAGAACGGCAAGAACAGCGGCCAGTTCTACTCGTCGATGACCTTCGACGTGAACGACAACTTCCAGCTGTTCGCCGACGTGCTGTACAGCAAGGAAAAGACCGAGTTCACCTCCGGCTCCAGCGCCCTGTGGTGGGGCACCAAGTCGGTGATGGGCGGCTTCTACGACCAGGGCCTGGGCAAGGTCGTGAACCTGCAGCGCGCCTTCGCGCCGGAAGAAATCGGCCCGGGCCACTACAACAACATCCTGAACTCCGATGAGAGCCGTTCCTACCAGGTCACCCTGGGCGGCAAGGGCATGGTCGGCGACTGGGACTACAGCGCCAGCTTCACCCGCGGCGAATACCGTCTGGACCAGAACCGCTTCGCGCGCTGGAAGGACAAGATCGAAGGCTTCTTCGGCGACACCGTGCTGGGCCCGCGCCTGGGCACCACTGCTGATGGCTTCGGCATCTACAACCCGAACTACACCGCCTTCTACTCGCCGATCACCCCGGACCAGTTCGCCAGCTTCACCGGCTATGGCACCCACCGCAGCAAGACCTGGCAGAACCTGGGTCGCGTGCAGGTGACCAACGGTTCGCTGTTCTCCCTGCCGGGCGGCGACGCCGGCCTGGCCGTGGTGCTGGAAGGCGGCAGCGAAGGTTGGGATTACTCGCCCGACCAGGCCTTCGTCGATGGCAACGCCTGGGGCGCCACCGCCGTGGCCGGTGCCGGCCACCGCAGCAACTACGCGGTGACCAGCGAACTGCGCATGCCGGTATTCGAGTCGCTGACCATCAGCGCCTCGGGCCGCTATGACGCCTTCAAGATCGCCGACAAGACCGTCGACAAGGCCACCTACAGCATCGGCCTGGAATACCGTCCGGTGGAAAGCCTGCTGCTGCGCGGCAAGTACGGCACCGCGTTCCGCGCGCCGACCCTGTCCGATGCCTTCCAGGGCATGAGCGGCTCGTTCGCCTCCGGCCAGAACGACTACTACCGCTGCAGCCAGATGGGTTACGCGCTGCGTGACGAAGCCTGCTCGTTCTACAAGACCACCTCGGTGTACAGCGAAAAGTCCGGCAACCCGGACCTGAAGCCGATCACCGCCGACGTGTGGAGCGCAGGCGTGGTGTGGGCCCCGGTGAGCAACTTCTCGCTGTCGGTCGACTACTACAACTGGAAGATCAAGAACGAGGTCAAGACCCTGAGCACCGACCAGCTGCTGCTGGCCGAGTACCAGTGCCGCAACGGCCTGCCGAACAACACCTCGGCCAGCTGCCAGAACGTGACCGACTGGGTGTCCCGCGACGCCGGTGGCAACCTGACCCGCGTGTACACCCCGAAGCTCAACGTGGCCAGCCAGAACCTGGAAGCGGTGACCGTCGGCGCCAAGTACCAGCAGGACCTGGGCCGCTTCGGTTCGCTGATGTTCTCCGGCAACTACACCAACATGCTGAAGCGTGAAGTGGTGGCCCTGCCGGGTGCGCAGAAGCTGGACCTGCTGAGCGATCCGTACAACATGTGGTACTACGACAACTTCGCCAAGGTACGCGGCGACGTGTCGGTGGGCTGGGCCATCTCCAAGTTCACCACCACCGTGTACGCCAACTACGTCGGCAGCACCCCGAACTACCTGGCCTACACCGGCCGCAGCTACGACTACGTCCACTCCTCCGGCGCCAAGGCCGGCAAGTGGGGCTCGTACACCACGTACAACATGAGCCTGAACTACCAGGCACAGGACGATCTGACCCTGTCGCTGATGGTCAACAACGTGTTCAACAAGCTGCCGGAAGGCCAGCGCTACAACTACCCGGGCAACGAATCGACCCCGTTCAACGACGGCTTCTACAGCGTCTACGGCCGTCAGATCTCGGCCCAGGTCAAGTACGACTTCTGATCCCGTCGTATTCCGGACCGCGTGTCTGAACCAGGCCCCGCTTCGGCGGGGCCTTTTTTTTGCACCACTGCCCGCTCCCTGTCCGGCCTGTAGCAGAAAGTGTGATCCACAACGCACAAACATCCGGGTTCCCGGCAGCGCTGATCCAAGGCAACGCATTGATCTACAAGGCATATCCGCCATGCCGACATGCTCCCTTGCACGCCGCAAACTTTTGAAACATGCCAAAACAAGTCGCCTTATCCATTGATTCTGAAGCGTTTTTTCATCTCCCAACGGCACCTTGATGTGACAGCCCTGTGTTGGCAGCGTTAACGACGTGTTACGGTCGACCTGAATGGAGTCACACTGAACGAATTGTTAATGCGCAGGGAATGCGCCGCCAAGACATTGCTCACTACGGGGATCCACCATGTCTCGCCAACGTTCCACGCTCTCGCGCCACCCTCTGACCCTCGCCCTGCTCGGCACCCTCCTGGCCTCCGGCACCGCCTTGGCCCAGGACGGCAATGCGCCGACCCAGCTTGATCGTGTGACCGTCACCGGGTCGCTGATTCCGCAGACCGAGATCGAGAACCACACGCCCGTCCTGACCGTCACCGCCGAGGATATCCAGACCCGCGGTTTCACCAGCGTCGCCGATGTCCTGCAGCAGTCCTCGCTGTCCACGGGCGGCCTGCAGGGTGGCCAGACCTCCGCATCCTTCACCCAGGGCGCCGAAGCGGCGGGCATGTTCGGCCTCAGCCCGGGCTATACCAAGTACCTGATCAACGGCCGCCCGATGCTCTCGTATCC
Source organism: Stenotrophomonas maltophilia group sp. RNC7 (assembly GCF_030910085.1). NCBI lineage: Bacteria > Pseudomonadati > Pseudomonadota > Gammaproteobacteria > Lysobacterales > Lysobacteraceae > Stenotrophomonas > Stenotrophomonas maltophilia group sp. RNC7. Next base: position 96,894 of record NZ_JAVFVN010000476.1, read on the forward strand.
GGCGCTGTACAACGGCGGCGATACCTTCAACAACATCAGCGGCATCCCGATCGACATCGTCGAGCGCATCGAGATCCTGCCGGGTGGCCAGTCGTCGCTGTACGGCTCGGACGCGATCGCCGGCGTGGTCAACATCATCCTCAAGGAGCGCATGGATGGCGGCGTGCTCAATGTGCGCGGCGGTGCCTACAGCGAAGGAGGCGGCAACAGCTTCCGCTTCAGCGGCGCACGCGGTTTCAACTCCAAGGATGACCGCTTCCATGCACTGGTCAACGTGCAGTATGAGAAGACCAGCCCGATCTGGGGTTACCAGCGCGACCTGACCAAGGTCAACAACCCCGACGGTTACAGCCCGCAGTACGTCTCCAACGATTTCCTGGTGCTACTGCCGGCCGCCAACAACCGCTACGCGATGATGGACCCGAACCGGTGCGCCAACGTGGCGGGCCAGTTCGACGGCACCACCGTGCTCGGTACCCGTCCGACCGGCCAGGCCTGCGGCTCTGTCTACGGCACCGGGTACAAGACCATCAAGAACGGCAAGGAAAGCGGGCAGATCTACAGCTCGGCCACCTTCGACGTGAATGACAATTTCCAGCTGTTCGGCGACGCGCTGTACAGCCTGGAGGAGGTCAAGTACGCCACCGGTTCCGGCTACACCTGGTGGGGCACCTCCTCGGGCTGGGGCCGCTTCTACGACCAGGCCAGCGGCCAGTACATGAACCTGCAGCGCGTGTTCGCGCCGGAGGACATCGGCGGCGGCGGTTACCGCGACATCATGAACACCGACCGCAACAAGGCCTACCAGGTCACCCTCGGCGGCCGCGGCACCGCAGGCAACTGGGACTACAGCCTCAGCTTCACCCGTGGCGAGTACAAGCTGACCGAGCGCAATTTCGTGCGCTGGAACGACCCGATCAACGACTACTTCGAGCAGCGTGTGCTGGGCCCGGTGCTGGGTACCACCAGCACCGGCTACAACATCTACAGCCCGAACTGGGAAGCGTTCTACGCACCGCTGCCCGCCGGTGACTTCCAGAGCTTCACCGGCTACAGCTACAGCGAAAGCCGCACCTGGCAGAACCTGGCCCGCGCCCAGGTCACCAATGGCTCGCTGTTCAAGCTGCCGGGTGGCGATGCTGGCTTCGCCGTGGTTCTGGAAGGCGGCAGTGAAGGCTGGGATTACACGCCCGACCCGGGCCTGATGGATGGCAGCGTGTGGGGGACCACCGCCGTATCCGGTGCCGGCCATCGCAGCAACTATGCGGTGACCACCGAACTGCGCATGCCGCTGCTGGAAACGCTGACCGTCACCGGCTCCGGCCGCTATGACGCCTTCAAGATCGGCAGCAACACCGTGGACAAGGCCACCTACAGCGTCGGCATCGAGTTCCGCCCGATCGAAAGCCTGTTGTTCCGCGGCAAGTACGGTACGGCGTTCCGCGCACCGACCCTGTCCGATGCCTTCCAGGGCCGCAGCGGTTACTACGCCAACGGTTCCACCGACTACTACCGCTGCGGCCAGCTGGGCTACGACCCGGCCAACACCACCGGCTGCCCGTACGACAGCGTCTCGGTGTTCGGCACCCGCTCGGGCAACCCCGACCTGGAGCCGATCACCGCCGACGTCTGGAATGCAGGCGTCGTGTGGGCACCGATCAACAACCTGTCGCTGTCGGTCGACTACTACAACTGGAAGATCAAGAACGAGGTCGATACGCTCAGCTCCGACCAGCTGCTGCTGGCCGAGTACTACTGCCGCAACGGCCAGTCCAACAACACCTCGGCCAGCTGCCAGAACGTCGATGACTGGATCACCCGTGATGCATCGGGCGTGCTCGACGAGATCTACACGCCGAAGATGAACGTCGCCCGCCAGAACCTGGAAGCACTGACCGCCAGCTTCAAGTACGTGCAGGACATCGGTCGCTTCGGTTCGCTGCAGTTCTCGGCCAACTACACCGACATGCTCAAGCGCAAGCTGCAGCCGCAGCCGGGTGACGAGTTCCTGGACCTGCTGCACGACCCGTATGCGATGTGGGTGTATGACTCGTACGCCAAGGTACGCGCGGACGGCTCGATCGGCTGGGCCAAGGACAACTGGACCACCACCCTGTATGCCAACTACATCGGCAAGACGCCGAACTACATGGCTTACGTGGGCAACGGCTATGACTACGTCCACAGCTCCGGCTACAAGGCAGGCAAGTGGGGTTCCTACACCACCTACAACCTGAGCGTGAACTACCGCGCGATGGAAAACCTGACCCTGTCGCTGATGGTCAACAACGTGTTCAACAAGATGCCGGACAATCAGCGCTACAGCTTCGCCGGCACCAGCGGCCAGCCGTACAACAACTACCTGTACAACGCCTACGGGCGCGCGATCTACGTGCAGGCCAAGTACGCGTTCGGCGTGAAGTAATCCCGCAACCGCAGTAACGAAAAAGCCCCGCCATGGCGGGGCTTTTCCGTATCCGGCCTGAGCGGATGGAAGAACAGGCCCTGGTGGAACAGGGCCTGCCCATTCCCGGCCCCAGCGGAGCTGGCACTTGGGCTCATCGAACGCATCCACGCCCTCCACGAACGGCACAAGCACGTTTGCCGCCTGACCACAATTCTTCGGCATGTAGCCGTAGAAACCGAGTGCAACTTGGCCGAATCGGCCCATACCCCGGTTGTAGAAACCTGTCGATCTCGGCCGACTGCTACAACTGCAAGATCGAGAACGGAGTTGATGCAGCCAGCATAGACCCGCTGCTGCTGGCCGAGTACTACTGCCGCAACGACTTGCCGAAGAGCTCCTCGGCCACCCATCAGGACGTGGCCGACTGGGTCGTACGCGATTCGGCCAGCAACCTGAGCTCGCTGTGCCCCCCGAAGATGAGCCTGCCAGAACCTGCAGGCCCTTACCGTCGGCTTCACGTACTTGCAAGACATCGGCCGCTTCGGTTCGCTGCAGTTCTCGGACAACTACACCAACATGCTGAAGCATGAAGTGCAGGTGCAGCCGGGTGAGGACTTCCAGGACCTGCTGGGCAACCCGACGTCGATTTGGAATTACGAAAGCTACGCAAAGGCACGTTCCGACACATCGACGACCTGGTCGCCAAGCGGGGGGATCGCCACGCTGCAGGCCAACTACGGCAGCTTCCTCCGCCCCTCTGATGAACACCGCTCCTGGACGGATGATGAAACGCCTATTTGCGCAAAGTGGCCCATCCCACCACGTTCAGCTTCGCGTCATCAAGTTGTGGCCGGCAGATCACAATTGATATTAAACGATTGTATTTGTTGCACTTTCAGCCAACTTCGAAGTGCACCCAGTACCATTTTGTGACATTTGTATGCATTTCTCGTTAAGGCCGTGTTAGGTTCCATGAACGACGCCCGTTATATGAACTTAGGTGTAACGAACGGACGGAACAGCACGCTTCAATTCATTAGGGGACCCATAACGATGACGTACAACCGCCCACCTGGCCGTCACCCGCTCAGCAGCGCCCTGCTCGTCGGTCTGCTCGCCGTGGCCGCAGCACCTGCCTTCGCGCAGGAAGCCTCCTCCAATCCGATCGACCTCGATCGCGTCAGTGTGACCGGCTCGCGCATTGCGCGTACGGGCTTTGTGACCCCCTCGCCGGTCACGGCCATCACCGCCGAGGAGATTCGTGCCACCGGTGCGAACAACATCGGCGATCTGATGACGCGCCTGCCAGCGCTGACACCGACCTACACGCTGGGCAACTCGACCCGCTTCATCGGCACCGCCGGCGTGGGTCTGATGGACCTGCGTGGCATGGGCACCTCGCGCACTCTGGTGCTGGTCAATGGCCGCCGCCACGTCGGCGCGACCTCGGGCTCCTCGGCCGTGGACGTCAACACCATCCCGGTGGAATGGATCGAGCGCGTGGAAGTGATCACCGGTGGTGCCTCGGCCGTGTACGGCGCCGACGCCGTGGCTGGCGTGGTCAACTTCATCATGAAGAAATCCTTCGACGGCGCCGAAGTGCGCGGTCAGACCGGCATGGCCAGCGAAGGCGGCTTCAACCGCTCCTTCATCAGCGCCTCGGCCGGCACCGACTTCGCTGGTGGCCGCGGCAACGCCGCCGTCGCCCTTGAGTACAGCAAGCAGGACCGCTTCGTCCGCACCGACCGCGCCATCGGCAACGAGTTCCTGGTGTCGGTGCGCAACCCGAACTACGACAGCAGCAAGCCGTCCAGCGAAAGCAACCCGGAAACCGTGCTGGCAGGCCCGGGCGGCAATCACTCGATCTCCTTCGGCGGTACCTTCAACATCGGCACCTTCAACCCGAACAATCCGGCTACCTGGGGCAACCGCTACCAGTTCAACCCGGATGGCACCTTCCGCAAGCAGCGCTACGACGGCACCGTGGTCAGCGCAACCAGTTGCGTGAACTGTGATTTCGCCGACCTGAACTCGGTTGCCGACCTGCAGCCGAAGTTCGACCGCAAGAGTATCAACACGGTCGTCAACTTCGACCTGACCGACAACCATCGCCTGTACTTCGAAGGCAAGTACACCGAAACCGAGTCGGACTTCCTGGCACAGCCGTCGTTCGACCAGACCTTGCGCATCCAGCGCGATAACGCTTACGTGTCGCCGCAATTGCGTGCACTGATGACCAGCGCCGGCCTGAGCCAGCTAACCCTGAGCCGCTTCAACGTCGACGCCGGCCAGCGTGGTGAGCACGTGGAGCGCAACACCCAGCGCTTTGTGCTGGGCATGGAAGGCAACCTGACCGAGAACTGGACCTACGACGTTTACGGCAACTGGGGCCAGAGCGAAGTCAAGCGCTGGAACCTCAACAACCGTATCAACGAGCGTTGGCAGGCTGGCCTGGATACCGTGGTCAACCCGGCCACTGGCCAGATCGTCTGCCGCACCACGCTGAACCCGAACGCGACCAACCCCAACAACGGCAACCGCGTGTACTCGCAGTTCGCCCGCGAAGGCTGCGTGCCGTTCTCGGTGTTCGGCAACGGCGCGGTGACCCAAGCCGCACGTGACTGGATGAACGTCAATTCGTTCAACTACTCGCGCCTGCAGCAGTCGGTGTTCAGCGCGTCGCTGGCCAACGGCTCGCTCTTCAGCCTGCCGGCCGGTGATGTCGGCGTGGCCGGTGGTGTGGAATACCGCCGCGAAAAGAGCCGCGAGATCACCGATCCGCTGGCCGCGCAGGGCCTCACCTTCCTCAACGCCATTCCCAACCGCATGGGCAAGTACGACGTGCGCGAGGCCTTCGTTGAAACGACAGTGCCGCTACTGGCTGACATCCCGGGCATCTACAACCTGACCCTGGACGCCGCAGGCCGCTGGTCGGACTACAGCAGCATCGGCAAGACCACCACCTGGAAGGTGGGCCTGGACTGGACCATCATCCCGTCGCTGCGTGCCCGCGGCACCCTGTCGCAAGCGGTGCGCGCACCGAGCATCGGTGAGCTGTACAACCCGCAGAGCGAGAACTTCGCCACGGTCAACGACCCCTGCAACTACCTGGCCACCAACCCGAACCGCCCGAACACCGCGGCGGACCCGGCACTGCGCCAGGCCAACTGCTCGGCGCTGGGCGTGCCGGTCGGCTGGGTCGACACCTACACTGCCACCCGCCCGGGCGTCAGCGGCGGCAATCCGGACCTGAAGCCGGAACGGGCACGCAGCTTCACCTATGGCCTGGTCTGGCAGCCTGATTTCCTGCAGGGCTTCGGCATGTCCGTCGACTACTGGTGGATCAGTCTGAAGGACGCCATTGGTGCGGTGACCGCGCAGACCAATGCAACCCGTTGCGTGGATTCGCCGGGGGGGATCAACAACAGCTTCTGCGGCTTCATCGAACGCGCACCGGTGGGCGGCAAGACCGATGCTGGCGGCCGCACCTTCCCGGAATACTCGATCAGCCGCTGGGTTGCGCTGAACGAAAACCTCGCCCGCTCGCGTCGCGTCGGCGTCGATCTGGAAATGGACTACCGCTTCAAGCTGGCCGAGGGTGACACCGTCATCCGCCTGGTGGGCACCCGTCTGCTGCAGTCGCGCGAGTGGGCCTTCCAGGCCTTCCCGAACGAGTACGACGAGAACGTCACCTGGGTGACCGATCCGCGCTGGCGTGGCCAGTTGCAGACCAAGTACTCGCTGGGCCAGTGGCGCGCGTCGTGGGACATGACCTACGTCGGCCCGAACCTGCGTGTGCAGCCGAAGAGCTACCAGGCCAACCCGGGACAGACCAGCCCGATCCGCAACGGCTCGTACACGTACCACAACTTCCAGTTCGGCTACCGCTTCCCGAGTGACAAGATCGACGTCTACATGGGCATCGACAATGCCTTCGACAAGGATCCGCCGGTGAACTACTTCGGCTCCGACGTCGGTTCGGCGATGTACGACAACATCGGCCGTTACATGTACATGGGCGCCACCTACAAGTTCTGATCCATCCAGAACCGCAACACCCGACAGACCCGGCTTTTGCCGGGTCTGCCTTTTCCGGGCCCGGCAAAAGCCCTTGCGCCCGACCATGACCTTCGACACCCTTGCAGGTCTGGCCGGCGGCGTATCGTTCGGCCCACGGTCGCACCTGCGGCCACTCCCTGACTCACTCGGCCCGGAGGCCATTCAAGTGACCCGTACTCCCAAGATCGTGCTGCTGACCCTGGCCGTTTCGGCCGCGCTGGTCGGCTGCGGCAAGACTGAAACCCCGGCCAAGGACGCCGCCGCCTCCGCCCCGGCCACCGCCGAAGCCACCACCTATAAGCTGGACGAGAGCAAGCTGCCGGCCTACAACGCCTTCCAGCCGAGCGACCTGGACACCACCAAGGACGCCTGCACCGCCTTTGGCGACTACGTCAACAGCAAGTGGCTGGCCGCCAATGAAATCCCGGGCGACCGCACCAGCTGGGGCGCGTTCACCATCCTCGACGAGCGCTCGGTGGCCGTGCAGCACCAGCTGGCCGAACAGGTCGCGCAGGTCAAGAACCCGAACCACATCGAGAAGATCGTCGGCGACCTGTGGGCGACCGGCATGGACGAAGCGAAGATCAACGCGCAGGGCATCGAGCCGCTGAAGGCCGACCTGGCGGCGATCGACGGCCTGCAGGACAAGGCAGCGATCGCCAACTACCTGCGCACCAGCGCCGCCAAGGGTGACAACGTCCTGTTCGGCTTCGGTGCCGAAGCCGACTTCAAGAACTCGGCCATGAACATGGCCTACGCCAGCCAGGGCGGCCTGGGCCTGCCGGATACCACCTATTACACCGATGCCAAGAACGCCGACAAGCTGAAGGCCTACCAGGCGCACGTCGCCAAGGTGCTGGAGCTGTCCGGCGTCGCCGCGGCCGACGCGGCCAAGCAGGCCGAGGACGTGGTCAAGTTCGAAACCCGCCTGGCCAAGGCCTCCAAGTCGCGCGTCGAGCTGTCGCGCAACGTCGAGCTGTACTACAACCCGGTCACCCTGGCCGACGCCGACAAGCTGACCCCGAACTTCAGCTGGACCGAGTTCTTCAAGTCGCAGGGCGTGGCCGCACCGGAGAAGTTCTCGCTGGCCATGCCGGCTTTCCATGAGGAAGTGAGCAAGGCGCTGGGCGATACCGACCCGTCGGTGTGGCGCGCCTACCTGCGCTTCCACACCGTGGACAGTGCCTCGCCGTACCTGGCTGACGCCTTCGTGCAGGAGAACTACGAGTTCTACGGCAAGACCCTCAACGGCCAGAAGGAACAGAAGCCGCGCTGGAAGCGCGTGCTGGGCACCATCGAGAATGATGCCGGTGAAGCCTTCGGCCAGCTGTACGTGAAGGTCGCCTTCTCGCCGGAAGCCAAGGCGAAGATGGAAGAACTGGTGAAGAACCTGGCCGCCGCGCTGAAGGACCGCATCCAGGGCCTGAGCTGGATGAGCGAGGAAACCAAGGCCAAGGCCATCGCCAAGTGGGAGACCTTCACCCCGAAGATCGGTTACCCGGACAAGTGGCGCGACTGGTCGGGCCTGCAGACCCAGCGCGACAGCTTCCTCGGCAACGTGCGCGCGGCCAACGAGTTCAACTACAAGTTCAACCTGTCCAAGATCGGCAAGCCGGTGGACAAGACCGAGTGGGGCATGACCCCGCAGACCGTCAACGCCTACTACAACCCGCTGCAGAACGAGATCGTGTTCCCGGCCGCCATCCTGCAGCCGCCGTTCTTCGATCCGAAGGCCGACGACGCGCTGAACTACGGCGGCATCGGTGCGGTGATCGGCCATGAAATGACCCACGGTTACGACGACCAGGGTGCACGCTTCGGGCCGACCGGCAACATGGAAGACTGGTGGACCCCGGCCGACAAGAAGAACTTCGAAGGCCTCACCGGCAAGCTGGTCAAGCAGTTCGACCAGTACAAGGTCGACGGCCAGGCGGTGAACGGCCACCTGACCCTGGGCGAGAACATCGCCGACCTGGGTGGCCTGGCCACCGCCTACGACGCGCTGCAGAAGGCCTCCGCCGGCAAGGAAGATGCGAAGGTCGATGGCTTCACCCGCGACCAGCGCTTCTTCTTCAACTGGGCCACCGTGTGGCGCACCAAGTACACCCCGGAAAACGCCAAGGTCCGCCTGGCCACCGATCCGCACGCCCCGGCGCAGTTCCGCGCCATGGGTGCGCCGTCGAACCTGCCGACCTTCGCCGCCGCGTTCCAGTGCAAGGCCGGTTCGCCGATGGCCCGCACCGGCGAGCAGCAGGTGGTGATCTGGTAAGCAACGGCTGACGTTGCGGCATACCTGCAAGGGCCCGGGAATTCCCGGGCCCTTGTTTTTCACAGCGCCCGTCATCCGCGCATGACCCACGCCGTTGGTAGATGCCGACCTTGGTCGGCGCACGGCTCGGCGGAGCCACCGTGATGCGTGCATGCCGCGCCCATGCCCGGCTTGCTATAGTGCGCGCGCCCTCAATCCATCACGGATTCGTTCCACATGCCCAACTTCCGTCCGCTTGCCATCGCCCTGGGCATCAGCCTGGCGACTCTGCTCCCGACCCACGATGCGTTTGCCGCCGCCAAGAAGAAGGCCTCACGCGCCCCGGCCGTCAGCGCCCAGTGCAGCGACTTCTACGACGCCACCAATGCAGGCTGGCTGAAGGCCAACCCGGTGCCGCAGACCGGCGCCACGACCGCACTGGGCCAGCTGGTCGACCGCAGCCGCCAGCAGCAGCGCGACCTGCTCGACGCCGCGATGAAGTCGCCGCAGGGCAACGTGCAGAAGCTGCTGGGTGACTTCTGGGCCAGCGGCCTTGACGAAGCCGCCGTGGAAGCGGACGGTTCCAATCCAATCGCCCCGCTGCTGACCCGCATCAACGCCATCAAGAAGGCCAAGGATGTGCCGGCCTCGATCGCCGCGCTGCACCAGGTGGGCATCCCGGTCGCCTTCAACTTCGGCCCTGACGTCGACCTGAAGGCACTGGACCGCCACATCGGTTACTTCATGCAGGGCGGCATGGGCCTGCCGGATCCCGCGTTCTATACCCGCACCGACGCCGATACCGTGGCGCTGATGGGTCGCTACCGCAACTACGTCAAGCAGATCCTGGCGCTGACCGGCACCCCGGCGGCCAAGCTGGATGCCGAATCGCAGGCGGTGATCGCGCTGGAGACCGAGCTGGCGCGCAACGCGCAGTCGCTGGCCGGCATCAACAACCCGTTCAACAACTACGCGCCCATCTCCACCAAGGAGCTCAACAGCCGCTATCGCAACCTGCAGCTGGATGCGTTCCTGAAGGCACAGGGCGTGGATGACGATCTGGTCTCGCTGGCCGATCCGGGCCTGTTCAAGCAGCTCGATGGCATGGTCACCAAGCTCAAGCCGGACCAGTGGAAAGCCTACCTGCGCTGGCGCGTGGGCGATTCGATGGCGCCGTACCTGTCCAAGGCCTACCGCGACGCCGAGTTCGAATTCCGTGGCCGCGTGCTGCGCGGCGAAACCCTGCCACCGCAGCGCTGGGAAAGCGTGCTCGATGCGATCAACGTGGCCGCCGGCCCGATGGTCGGCCGCGAATATGCCGCGCGCTACCTGTCCGCCGAAGATCGTCGCCAGGCGGCGTGGATCGTCGACAAGCTGCGCGAAGTACAGATCGAAGCGGTCAAGAACAACAGCTGGATGAGCGCCGAAGCCAAGGCTGAAGCGCAAGCCAAGCTGGCTGCGCTGAAGATCGAGATCGGCACCCCGCTGCGCGACCTGGACTACAGCGTGCAGCCGATGGGGCGCGGCTCGTTTGGTGGCAACATGCTGATTGCTTCGACCTGGCGCCACCGCGAGGAAATGAAGCGCATCGGCAAGGGCAATGCCGACCGTCGCTGGGACGTGCTGCCGCAGCAGCCGTCGCTGGCCTACGACCTGGCGCAGAACCGCCTGATCGTCACCGCCGCGATCCTGCAGGGCCCGGTGTTCAACGCCAAGGCCGACACCGCCGACAAGTTCGGCAGCTTCGGGGGCCTGGTCGGCCACGAGCTGACCCGTGCGATCGATGCCAAGGGCGCGCTGGTCGATGCCAAGGGTGAGTTGCGCAGCTGGTGGACCCCGGCCGACAAGACCGCCTGGACCCTGCTCGGCAATCGCGTGGCCGCGCAGTACAGCGCCTACGACTTCCCGGGCGTGAAGGGTGCCAAGGTCAACGGCACGCTGACCCAGGAAGAGAACCTGGCCGACATCGCCGGCCTGGAACTGGCATGGGCGGCGTATGCCGCGCAGGAGCCCAAGGCCAAGCAGGCACAGCAGCAGGGCTTCTTCCGCGCGTGGTCGGCGCTGTGGGCGCAACAGCTGTCGCCGAACGAGGCCGTGCGTCGCCTGACCGCCGACATCCGCGCACCGGGCCTGTGGCGCAGCAACGGCACGCTGGCGAACCTGCCGGCGTTCGGCGCCACCTTCAGCTGCAAGGCCGGCCAGCCGATGCAGCGCAGCGAAGCCGACCAGATCAAGGTCTGGCGCTGAGCCGGCTGCCGCACCGGGAGTACAAAGGGCGCCTTCGGGCGCTCTTTTTTTGCGGGTGCAGCACGATCCCGGATTAACACCGGGCGTGCTATCGCTGCGCCTTCGTCCATCGTGGAGCCGGACATGGCACACAAGAACACGATCTGTATCTGGTACGACAACGGCGCGCTCGAGGCCGCCACCTTCTATGCCAACACCTTTCCCGACAGCGCGGTGAGCGCTGTCCACCACGCCCCGGGCGACTACCCGGACGGCAAGGAAGGCAACGTACTGACGGTCGAATTCACGGTCTGCGGCATCCCCTGCGTCGGCCTCAACGGCGGCACCGCGTTCAAGCACAGCGAAGCCTTCTCCTTCCAGATCCAGACCGAGGACCAGGCCGAGACTGACCGCTTGTGGGACGCCATCGTCAGCAACGGCGGACAGGAGAGCCAGTGCGGTTGGTGCAAGGACCGATGGGGCGTTTCCTGGCAGATCAGCCCACGCATGCTGATCGAAGCGGTGACCAGCCAGGACAAGGCACTGGCCAAGCGCGCCTTCAACGCGATGATGCCGATGAAGAAGATCGACATCGCCACCATCGAAGCGGCAATCAAAAAAGGGGACGGAGGGGATTAAGTCGTTATTCCCCATTGCCTGTGACCCCATGCGGATTGCGACTTAATCCCCTCCGTCCCCTTTTTCCGAGGTGCTGATGTCCTGGGATGCGATCATCATCGGTGGCGGCCACAACGGCCTGGTCTGCGCGGCCTATCTCGCACGCGCTGGCAAGAAGGTGCTGGTGCTGGAACGTCGTGGCGTTCTCGGCGGCGCGGCGGTCACCGAGGAATTCCACCCCGGGTTCCGCAACTCGGTGGCGTCCTATACGGTGTCGCTGCTGCAACCAAAGGTAATCGACGACCTGCAGCTGCATGCGCATGGGCTGCGCATCATCAATCGCCCGGCCAACAACTTCCTGCCATTGCCGGACGGCCGCTACCTGCTGTCCGCACCAGGCCGCACCCAGGCCGAGGTCGCGAAGTTTTCCGAGCGGGATGCACAGCGGCTACCCGAATACGAAGCGCGCCTGGAGATCTTCGCCGACGTGCTGCGCGCCTGGGCCCTACGCGCGCCGCCGGACCTGGGTGCAGCAGGCGGTTGGCGTGCGCTGCCCGCCCTGTGGCAGATGGGCCGTCTCGGTCGTGAACTGGCCACGCTGGATGCCTCGCTGCGGCAGGAGCTGCTGGACCTTTTCACGCTGTCGGCGGCCGAGTACCTGGACCGCTGGTTCGAAAGCGAGCCGATCAAGGCGCTGTTCGGCTTCGATGGCATCGTCGGCAACTACGCAAGCCCCTATACACCGGGCAGTGCCTACGTACTGCTGCACCACGTGTTCGGCCAGTGCAATGGCATGAAAGGTGCGTGGGGCCATGCGATCGGTGGCATGGGCGCGATCAGCCAGGCCATCGCCACTGCCGCGCGGGAGGCCGGGGCTGAGCTGCGCGTGGATGCCGGTGTGCAACGCCTGCTGATCGAGCAGGGTCGTGTCGTGGGCGTGGCGCTGGCCAACGGCGAAATCCTGCGCGCACGCGCGATGATCGCCAACGTCAATCCAAAGCTGCTGTACGAGCAGATGCTGGCACCGGAGCAGGTACCGGACGCAACGCGCGAACGCATGGCGAACTGGCGCTGCGGTTCCGGCACGTTCCGGATGAATGTCGCGCTGTCGCAGCTGCCGGACTTCCGCGCTCTGCCCGGTCCCGGCGATCACCTCAGCGCCGGCATCATCATGGCCCCAAGCCTGGATTACATGGACCGTGCCTGGCTGGATGCGCGTCGCAATGGCTGGTCACGCGAACCAATCGTGGAAATGCTCATTCCCAGCACGCTGGACGATTCGCTGGCGCCGCCGGGGAAGCACGTCGCCAGCCTGTTCTGCCAGCACGTGGCGCCCGTGCTGCCCGGTGGGCGTCACTGGGATGATCATCGTGAAACGGTGGCCGATCTGATGATCGCCACCGTTGAACGGTATGCGCCGGGTTTCGCTGGCAGCGTACTGGGCCGCCAGGTGCTGTCACCGCTGGATCTGGAGCGCACCTTCGGCCTGATCGGCGGCGACATCTTCCACGGAGCGCTCAGTGCCAACCAGTTGTTCTCGGCACGGCCGATGGTTGGCCAGGCCGGCTATCGTGGTGCCCTGCCCGGCCTGTATCTGTGCGGGTCGGGAACACATCCCGGGGGCGGCGTGACCGGCGCGCCAGGTCACAATGCAGCGCAGGTGGTGTTGCAGGATCTGTGAGGGCGTGCCAACCAAGGTTGGCACCTGCAGCGTCAAATGATCCTTCGGATCATTTGACGCTGCGCAGATGGTTCGGGCGATTCGGCGGGCCGGGTGGGCGGCGCTTGTTGAACGGCGGCTGCCCGCGCCAGTAGCGGATCAGCAACCAGCCGAACAGCATGCCGCCGAGGTGCGCGAAGTGGGCCACGCCTGGCTGCAAGCCGGTCATGCCCAGCACCAGTTCGCCCACGCCAAACAGGATCACGAAGGTCCGCGCCTTCATCGGGATCGGCGGGAACAGCAGCATCACCCGCTGGTTGGGGAACAGCATGCCGTAAGCCAGCAGCAGGCCGAACACGCCGCCAGAGGCCCCCAGCACCGTGGCTGGGTTTTCCAGCAGCGTGCCCACCAGCAGCTGGCAGACGCCTGCACCGGCCACGCACACCAGGTAATACAGCAGGAAGCGCTTTTCGCCCCAGGTCTGCTCCAGCGGCGCGCCGAACATGAAGACCGCCAGCATGTTGAAGAACAGATGCATGAAGCTGCCATGCAGGAAACCGTAAGTCAGCAGCTGCCACGGCTGGAAGTTGCCACCCGGCGAGAACGCATCGAAGCCCTGCTGCAGCGGTTGCAGCATGAACGGCTCGAAGGTCTGCATGCCGAGCAGGAACGGCTGCTGCAGCAGGAACAGGATCGCGTTGGCGATCAGCAGGGCCTTGGTGACGGTTGGCAGTCGCGGGAACATGGGAGCACCGGCATGGAACGGCCTCCATCATAGCCGCAGCACCGTGTCTTGTTGGCGACCGGCAGGCGCGGCCCGTTCAGTCGCCAGCGGAGCTCAGCCCGGTCCCCACACGGCGGCATCCAGTGCCGCCGTCGGATCAGACGCCGGCATCCGCACCCGGCCGTTCTCCACCACCACGCCCTCCGCGCGCAACCGCTGTGACTGTTCGCGCCAACCGGCCGAACCTTCCTCCATGGCAATGCGCCCATCCGAGCGCAGCACGCGATGCCAGGGCAGGTCCGGGTCGTCGTTCTGGCCCAGGATGCGCGCGGTCAGGCGTGCACGCCCGGGCAGGCCCGCGCGCATCGCTACCTGCCCATAGCCCATCACCTGCCCCGCCGGGATCGCGCGGATCACTGCCAGGATCCGCGCACGCGCCTGCTCCGGTGTCAGCGCCGCAGGCGGGTCACCAGCAGTACGCCGATCAGCACCAGCACGGTGCCGGCGATCTGCGCCGGCCCCATCGGTTCGTCGAGCAGCCATAGGCTCATCACGATGGTGGAAACAGGGCCCAGCATACCGACCTGCGCGGCCAGCGACGAACCCACGCGCTGCACCGCCAGCATGATCGCCAGCACCGGCAGCACCGTGCACACGGTGGCATTGACCATCGACAGCCACTGCACCGGCGCCGGTGCCTGCCACAACAACGGCAGCGGATGGGTCACCGCGAAATGCAGCAGCACCAGCACGCTGGCCACGCAGCTGGCATAGGCGGTCAGCCGCACTGCACCGATGCGCGCGACCACCTGCCCGCTGCCGAACAGGTACAGCGCGTAGCTGAGCGCACTGCCCAGCACCAGCAGGCTGCCGACGATGATCTGGCCGCCCTCGCGCTGCAGGTCGTGCCCGAAGGCCAGCAGCACGCCGAGGTAACTCAGCACCAGCGCGCCGATCTGCCAGCGTCCCGGCCGCTGGCGCGCCAGCAGCACGTTGATCAGCAGCACCAGGGTCGGGTTCAAGTACAGGATCAGCCGTTCCAGCGTCACGCTGATGTACTGCAGGCCCTGGAAGTCGAGCAGGCTGGACAGGTAATAGCCGGTGAAGCCCAGCCACAGCACGCGGGCACGGTCGGCCCAGGACAGCGGCGTGGCCCGGCGCGCGGCCCACAAGGCCATCAACGCGAACAAGGGCAGCGCCATCAGCATGCGCAGGGCGAGCAGCGTGGTGGCATCGACGCCGTGGCGCAGGCCGAGCTTGACGATGATGGCCTTGCCGGAAGCAGCAATGGCGCCGATCGCAGCCAGGCCGATACCCCCCAGCGCGATGCGGGGGGAAGCCGTAGCGATGCGGGAAGCGGGCGTGGACATCAGGACGACAGCTGGCCGCGCAGAGCGGCCCGGTAAGGCGTGGGGGCGCCCATTGTCGCACGGGCGCCCTCGGTGCCCTGTAGAGCCGAGCCTGCGCTCGGCTTCGCCGAGCCTGGGCGAAAAGCAGCCGAGCGTGGGCTCGGCTCTATAACTGCGGGCTCAGCGCATCAGCACCACTTCCTCGGCCGAGGTCGGGTGGATCGCCACGGTGTCGTCGAACTGGGCCTTGGTCGCGCCCATCTTCACCGCCACCGCGAAGCCCTGCAGGATCTCGTCGGCCGCTTCGCCCAGCAGGTGGATACCCACCACGCGCTCCTCCGGGCCCGCGCAGACCATCTTGAACAGGCTGCGCTGGGTGCCGTTGGCCAGCGCCTGCAGCATCGGGCGGAAACGGCTGTGGTAAACGCTCACCTGGTCAAAACGCGCGCGCGCTTCCTCTTCGCTCATGCCCACTGCACCCAGCGGCGGATGCGAGAACACCACGCTGGCCACGTTCTCGTAATCCATCTTCGATTGCGGACGTCCACCGAACAGCCGGTCCATCAGCCGCCGCGAAGCCGCCACCGCCACCGGAGTCAGGCCGACCTTGCCGGCGATGTCACCGACCGCGTGCACGCTCGGCACAGAGGTAGTCTGCCATTCGTCCACCTGCACCTGCTCGTGCTCGCCGATGCCGATGCCGAGCGCTTCCAGACCCAGGCCCCGGCTGTTGCCGCGGCGGCCGGTGGCAAAGAACACCGCATCGAACACGCTGTCGATCGGGCCGTCATGGCCGAACGCACGCACGCGCTCGCCATCGCGCTGCAGTTCGCGCAGGCGATAGTCGAAGTGGATCCGCACGCCCTGCTGCTTCAGGTTCTCGGCCAGCCGGTCGGTCAGCTCGTAGTCGAAGCGCTCCAGCAACCGCTTGCCCCGCACCAGCAGGCTCACCTTGCTGCCCAGTGCCTGCAGCAACCCGGCCAGTTCCACCGCGATGTAGCCGCCACCAATGATCGCCACCTCGGCCGGTGCCGCGCGCAGATCGAAGAAGTCATCGGAAACCAGGCCCAGTTCCGCGCCGGGAATATCCGGACGCAGCGGATGCGCGCCGGTGGCGATCAGGATGTGCTCGGCGCTGTAATGCACGCCGTCACTGCAGGCCACGGTATGCGCATCGAGCAGACGGCCGCGCGCAGGGATGCGCACCACGCCGGTTTCATCCAGGCGCTTGTGGTAGCTGGTGTGGATGTTGGTGATGTAGGCCTGGCGATGGATCACCAGCTCCTTCCACGACAGCGCCGGGCGTGCCTCGACATCGAAGCCCATCGCATTGGCCAGGCCGATGCGCTCGTGCAGATCGGCCGCCAGCCACATCGCCTTCTTCGGCACGCAGCCAACATTGACACAGGTACCGCCCAGTTCGCCCGGTTCCAGCATCGCCACGCGCTTGCCATGCTGCGCTGCACGGATGGCACCGGCCAGGCCGGCGGAACCGCCGCCAAGGACGATCAGGTCGTAATCATAAGGTGCAGTGCTCATCGGAATCGCTCGGGTCGGTAAGGGGCAGGATCGATCGCTGGCGTGCGGCCGCAGACGAGATCGGCGATCAGCTGGCCGGTGCCGGCGCTCATGCTGATGCCGAGCATGCCATGCCCCGCTGCAAGCCAGACGTGAGGATGCGCGGGCGCGCGGCCGATCAGCACAGCGCGCGCCCATCGCTCACCCCTGCTCCGTCCTGCGCCGCATCGGTGGCCACTGCCGATAGGTCATCGCACGCCATATCCACTCGATCGGGCCGAAGCGGAAATGGCGCAGCCACAGGTGCGAGAAGACCACCTGCGCGGCAAACAGCAGCAGCGCGAACAACAGCTGCACGCTGCGCGGCATCATCTCGAACCTGCCCAGGCCATAGTGGTAGAAGGTCCAGGTACACAGCAGCGACTGGCCAAGATAGTGGGTCAGCGCCATGCGCCCGACCGGTGCCAGCCAGGCCAACCGCGCACGCCAATGCACGATCCACGCGAGGTAACCCAGGCACATCGGCAGGCCACCGATCGTCACCAGCGCCATCGCCGCCGTCACCGGCAGGCCGTAGGCACCCGGCGCCAGGTAGGGCTTCCAGGCAACACCCAGCAGCGTGACCACAAGGCCCAGCGGCAGTGCCCCCCAACGCAGCACCGCGTACAGCCGCGGATAGCGCTCCGGCGTCGCCAACGCGCCGCTGCCGGCGAACCAGCTGCCGATCAGGAACATGCCCAGCACTTCCGGGCCGGTGATCAGCAGCGCGCCCATCGAGGTGCCGAACTCGCTCAGGCGCTGCACAGTGGCCTGCGCCCAGCTGCCCTGCCCGTACACCTGCCGCTGCAGGTCGATGCTCTGCTGCGCCTCGGCAAGCATGCCCCGCACCTCTTCGGCCGAAGCCATCGACACCATCGCGCCCACCAGCAGCATCAGCGCAACGCCGCCCAGATAGACGATCACGCCCATCCACGGCAGCCAGCTGCGCGGCGCCTCGCGGCAGGCCAGCAACGGCAACGAGACCAACGCGTACATCACCAGGATGTCGCCGGACCAGACCAGCAGCGCGTGGCACAGGCCGATCAGCAGCAAGCCAGCGCTGCGGCGCAGGTAGAACGGGGTGAAGTCGCGCCCGGCGGCCTCAGCGCGCTGCGCCATCACCGCGAAGCCGGCGCCGAACAGCAGCGAGAACAGGGTGAAGAACTTGCCCTGCACGAACACGTACACAAAGGCATCGGCCCAGTAGTCGATGCCCCGCCAATGCACGTCGATGCCGGTGAAGGCCAGGTCCAGCGGTCCGCTGAAGGCCTCGATGTTCATCAGCAGGATGCCCAGCAGCGCGGCACCGCGCAGCACGTCCAGCACGGCGATGCGTTCGCCGGAAGCGACCGGCTGCAGGGAAGGAGAAGCGGCGTTCACGGGGCGTCCGTCAGGCAGGTCCGCCATTATGCCGCCGGCCCACACGCCATGGATGGCCGCGCCGTGTTCCAGAGACGCAACGGCCCGCCGAAGCGGGCCGCTGCATCCATCACGATCGCGCTGCGATCAGTGCTGGTGACCGCCGTCGCCATGGACGTGGCCGTGGTCGATCTCTTCCTTGCCGGCTTCGCGCACGTCGACGATCTCGACGTCGAAGTGCAGGTCCTTGCCGGCCATCGGGTGGTTCAGGTCGACGTCGACGACGCTCATGCCGACCTTCTGCACGGTCACCGCACGCGGGCCGAAGTTGGTCTGCAGCACGACCTGCTGGCCCGGGGCCAGCTTGGCGTTGCCGAAGTGCTTCTTCGGCACGCGCTGGGACAGGCCTTCACGACGCTCGCCGTAGGCATCGGCCGCCTTGACGTCGACGTTGAAGGTCGCGCCGGCTTCCTTGTCCATCATGGCGTTTTCCAGGCCCGGGATGATGTTGCCGTGGCCGATCAGGATCGCCAGCGGCTCGCCGCGGTCCTTGGACGACTCGATCGGCTCCTGGCCGACTTCGGAAACGGTGTAGTGGAAGCGGACAACGCGGTCTTTTTCGATCTTCATGCGCAACTCTGTCTGGATCTGCCGGAGGCAGGCGGGTTGGGGCGGGTTGTCGCCCGGCGGGGACGCCGCCATCATGACGGCCAATCCAAGGTGGCGCATTATCCGGAGATCATGCACATCACGCCAGTTTCGTCCGGCCCGCGCCGGTTTCTCGCCCCGGCCCTGCTGCTGGCCCTGCCTGTGTTGATGACCGCCTGTGGCGGCGGCAAGGCCACCCGCCCGGCGCCGCCCCCGCCGACGGCGAACTGGCCGAAGACCGTTCCGGACAACCCCGAGGCCGCCAACTCGGTGCTGATGCGGGCCATCAGCCTGGTCGGCACGCCGTACCGCTATGGCGGCAACACCCCGGATTCGGGCTTCGACTGCAGCGGCCTGGTCGCCTATGTCTATCGCGAGATGCTGGACCTGCGGCTGCCGCGCACCTCGCGCGACCTGGCCGCGGTACAGGGCCCGAAGATCGATCCGCAGCGCCTGGCCACCGGCGATCTGGTGTTCTTTGGCAGCCGAGGCAGCGTCACCCATGTCGGCATCTATGTAGGTGAGGGGCGTTTCGTGCACGCGCCGAGTACCGGCGGGACGGTACGCCTCGACTCGCTCAGCGGCCCCTACTGGAAAGACCACTACACAGGGGCGAAACGCGTCCTTCGCTAAAATGAACAGGCGATATGTTCAAAAATGTGACGCAAATCACAGCTGTAATAACGTTTTACTAACGGAATTTTTAACTTATCGGCGCTTTTACAGGGCATGATGCCCCATCGTTTTTTTCCTGTGACCGACGCGTGACGACTGACGACCTGAAAAGCGAAGGCCAGACTTCCGTATCTTCACGCAGTGCCCGCCCGTTGTTGCTTGGCCTGGCACTGTGCCTGACCAGCCTTCCGGCCTGGTCGCAGACTGCTCCGAACCGTTCCGATGTGCCCCCGGCCCCGGTGGCCGAAAGCGCCGCCCGACCGGCCGCCAAGGCCGAGGCTGCCGCTCCGCAGCGCAGCCGCGTCGATGCCGCCGCCAGCGCCACGCTGGCCGCCCTGCTGCCGCACCTGGCCGCCAACGACACCATTCCGCTGATGGACCGCTCGGCCGTGGTGGCCGGCGACCTCAGCCGCCTGCTCGCAAACTACGACACCAGCAGCGCCGCCAATGGCAGCGTTGTCGGTACCGCCGCCGACAACGGCAAGGTGCAGTCGCTGCTGCGCCGCGCGATGACCCTGCTGGGCACCCCGTACCGTTGGGGTGGCAGCAACCCGGACAGCGGTTTCGACTGCAGCGGCCTGGTCGGTTATGTGTTCCGTTCGGCGCTGGGCATCGAGCTGCCGCGCGTCTCGCGCGAGATGGCCCACGATGACAACGCCGAACTGATCAACGACCGCACCGCGCTGGCTGCCGGTGACCTGGTGTTCTTCGGCCGCAAGGGCCGCGTCGATCACGTCGGCATCTACGTGGGCGACGGCCGCTTCCTGCACGCACCGAGTTCGGGCAAGGACGTGCGCGTGGACACCCTGCTCAGTGGCTACTGGGGCAACAAGTTCATGCAGGCCCGCCGGGTCGACCTCTGACCCGCTGGCGCTACGGCGCCGCCTGAAAGACAAAAAGCCGCTGCCCCGCAGCGGCTTTTTTGTTTGCGCCCCCGGTAGGTGCCGACCTTGGTCGGCATCGCGCCGCCTGCCCTGGTGGGTGCCGACCGTTGGTCGGCACTGCCTTCCATCCACGCATGGCGTGGATCTACCAGGACCCGCCTTGGCCGCCACCGCGCCAACCAGCTCCCAAACAAAAGGCCCGCCGGGTCAGGGCGGGCCTTTTACATCTCCACGCAACCTCAGCCGCGTGGCGGAGTCGGGTCAGGATCGTCCACGCCCACATTGCTGGACGGATTGTCATACACCGCCTGGTCGAGCAGCCCGGTCTCCTTGGCCACGATCACCGGCACCAGCATCTGGCCGGTCACATTCGTCATCGTGCGCATCATGTCCAGGATGCGGTCGATGGCATACAGGTAACCGATGGTCTCCAGCGGCAGGTTCGCCGCGCTCAGCACCACCGTGGCCATGATCACCGCAGTACCCGGCACGCCGGCGGTGCCAAAGCTGCCCAGCACCGAGGCGATCAGCACCACCACGTACTGCTCCGGGGTCAGCGGCACGCCGCTGTACTGCGAAATGAACACCGCGCACAGCGCCGGATAGATCGCGCCGCAGCCGTCCATCTTGATGCTGGCGCCCAGCGGCACCGCGAACGAACCGTAGTCCTTGTTCACGCCCAGGTTGTGGGTGATCGAACGCAGCGCCACCGGCATCGCAGCGAAGCTGGACGAGCTGACGAACGCAACCTGCATGCCCGGTGCGGCGCCACGGAAGAACTTCAGCGGGTTCAGGCCGTGCGCCAGCAGCAGCGCGCTGTAGACCACCACGATGTGCAGCGCACAGGCCACGTACAACGCCAGCACGAAATGGCCCAGCGGCAGCAGCTTCTCGAACCCATAGCTGCCGACCAGGCCTGCGATCAGGCCGAAGGTGCCGATCGGGGTGACTTCCAGCACGAAGCGGGTCACCTGGATCATGATGTCGCTCATCTGGCCGACCAGCTTGCGCGCCTCGGTCACCTTCTCGCCCAGCTTGACGATGGCAAAGCCCACCAGGCCGGCGAAGAAGATCACCGGCAGGATCGAGCCGCGACCCGCGGCCAGCACGGTCTCACCGGCCGCGTTGACCTTGGTGCCGATGCCGGACAGCGCATAGAAGACGTTGGCAGGCACCACGTCCAGCAGCACCTGCACCACGCTGGGCACTTCGCGCGGCACGTAGTTGCTGGCCATGGACAACTGCAGGCCACCCGCGCCGGGCTGCAGCACCGTACCCACGGCCAGGCCGACACACACTGCCAGCGCGGCGGTGATCACGAACCACAGGAAGGTGCGCCCACTGAGCGCGGCCACGGACTTCTGCCCGTGCAGCGACGAGATCGCGTTGATGACCGCGAAGAACACCAGCGGCACGGCGATCATCTTGATCAGGGTGACGTACAGCTCACCGAGCGGGCCGAACCACGTTTCCGCGGCCGGGCCGAGCGCCCAGCCGGCCAGCGCGCCGAGCACGAAGCCACCGACCACGCGCTGCCAGAACGGAATCCGCAGCCAGGCAGAGACCAGCTTCATAGGCAATCCAGAGGGGAAGGAAGGGATGCTGGCACGATAGCCCAAGGCAGCCCGCAGAACGACCGCCCGGCCGGCAAATCAGTGTGTCATCGGCGTGCCTTGCTGGGGCGGGCATAATGAATGTCCCGTTACAGTTTGTGAGATCCCAGCGTCCATGCGTCGTTCCGTCTCCCTGTTGGCCGCCTGCGCCACCACCCTTCTGCTGGGCGCCTGCGCCAGCACTGCCCCCGCGTCCGCCCCGGCCGGCCTGAAGGTCGCCGTCGATCCCGTCGCCCATCCGGCCGGCGAGACCCCGCAGTGGTGGTACCGCAGCGGTGCCGCCCAGGCTGCGGCCAATGGTGCGATGTCCGGCAAGGCGAAGAACGTCATTCTGTTCCTCGGTGACGGCATGAGCCTGACCACCGTGGCCGCCTCGCGCATCTACGAGGGCCAGCGCAAGGGCGGCTCCGGCGAGGAGAACCTGCTGTCCTGGGAACGCTTCCCGGCCACGGCGTTCAGCAAGACCTACAACACCGATTCGCAGACGCCTGATTCGGCCGGCACCATGACCGCCATCACCACCGGCGTGAAGACCCACATGGGCGCGATCGGCGTCAGTGCCGGAAGCCGCACCGACTGTGCCGACAGCCTGTCCAAGGGCCTGCTGACCTGGCTACAGCTGGCCGACAGCGCCGGCCTCGCCACCGGCGTGGTCTCCACCGCTCGCCTGACCCACGCCACCCCGGCTGCCACCTACGCGCACTCGCCCGAGCGCAACTGGGAAAACGACACCGACCTGACTGAAGCAGCCAAGGCGGCCGGCTGCAAGGACATCGCCCAGCAGCTGCTGTCGACCTCGCGCTATGGGCGCGGCCCGCTTGTCGCCCTTGGTGGCGGCCGTGGTGAGTTCACCACCGTGGAAGAGCGCGACCCGGAATACGACGACAAGGTCGGCCAGCGCCTGGACGGCCGCAGCCTGGTCCAGGAATGGCAGCAGGCGCATCCGCAGGGTGCCTATGTCTGGAACAGCAAGCAGCTGGCCGCGGCCGCAAATGCGCCGGCCATCCTTGGTCTGTTCGAGCCGGACCACATGCGCTACGAGTACGAGCGCCCGCAGGATCCGGGCGGTGAGCCGAGCCTGGCCGAACTGACCGCAGCGGCGATCAAGAACCTTTCAAGGCACCCGGAAGGCTACGTACTGATGATCGAAGGCGCGCGCATCGACCACGCCAATCACAGCGGCAATGCCTACCGTGCACTGACCGAGACCGTGGCACTGTCCGATGCGGTGCGCGTGGCCAACGAGCTGACCTCGGCCGACGACACCCTGATCATCGTCACCGCCGACCACTCGCACACGCTGAACTTCGTCGGCTACCCGGCACGCGGCAACCCGATCCTGGGCAAGGTGAAGGACAAGGGCGGCGAAGACGGCGCCGGCAAGCTGGACTACGCCCTGGACGGCACCGGCCAGCCGTACACCACGCTGAGCTACGCCAACGGCCCAGGCCACACCGGCAGCAGCAACCAGCAGCCGGCCGGGCCGAAGCGTTACCCGCACAACCCGAGCAGCTTCGAACCGGCCAACGGTCGCCCGAACCTGCGCGAGATCGACACCGAGCATCCGGACTACATGCAGGAAGCGCTGGTGCCGATGAAGTCCGAATCGCATGGTGGTGAGGACGTCGGCATCTGGGCACGTGGCCCGGGCAGCAAGGCGATCCGCGGCACGCTGGAACAGAACGCGATCTACCACATGATCGTGCAGGCCACCCCGGCCCTGCGCGAGCGCCTGTGCCAGGCCGACACCTGCGATGACAAGGGCGTGCCGGTGCAGTTGCCGGCACCGACGGCCTTCGAACGCAAGGCCGAGGCCAAGTGATCGCGCGGCGGGCCCGCCCTGCCCCTGCCAGCGGCCGCTTTGCGCGGTCGCTGGCAATGCTTGGCGTGCTGGTCAGTGCCAATGCACAGGCACAGGCACCGGCATGCAAGCTGCTGACCGACGAACACGGGTTGTGGCCGCTCCCCAACTGCGAGGTGGTCGATCACCGGCTGAAGATCAGCGCCGATACGCTGAAGGACCTGAACTACGACGACCACGGTCTGGCCGTGGTGTATGCCGACCAGGGCTTCCACTACGTCGACCGCGCGGGCCGCAGCCTGCCGGTGCTGACCTGGGACAACGGCCCGGAAACGCCGCAGGAAGGCCTGCTGCGCGGCCGCGTCGGCAGCCGCGTCGGCTACTTCGACCTGAAGTTCCGCCAGGTGGTGCCCGGCACCTTCGATTTCGCCTGGCCATTCCAGGATGGCGTGGCCGAGGTCTGCAACGGCTGCCGCCGCGGCACGCCGGATGCCGATGGCCACACGCCGATGGAAGGCGGAGAGCGGTTCCGCATCGACCGCTCGGGCCGCCGGGTGAAGTAGGTTTTTCTGCAGGGCTGCGCCCTGCACCTGCAGATGCAACGGCAACGGCCGAAGCAACAGCAACAGCGTGCATTCCGTGGGATGGCGGGGCACCGTGGGTGTGCGGGGACGGCGCAAGTACGTCCATGTAGCCTTGGTCGCCGCATCCATGCGACTCACACCCCGCAAACCCACAGTGCCCCGCCTTCGACAGTTTTCCGGTGGCCAGTAGATCCACGCCACGCGTGGATGAAATCTGTCAGATATCGAAATAAATAGGGGTCAGATCCGTTTTCCGCAGGAAAACGGATCTGACCCCAAGAGCAATTCCGACAGTTCGCAGGAATCTGTCGAAGGCGGGGTGGGTCCGGTTGCGGGGGCGTGAGCCGCATGGATGCGGCGACCGAGCTTACATGGACGTACTTGCAGCGCCCCCCGCAACCGGGCCCACCCCGCCAATCCTCAGGAAACCAGCTTCGGCTGTTGCTTCGGCTCTTGCAGTGGCCGTGGCCTCTGCAGGTGCAGGGCGCAGCCCTGCCAAGTAAACCCCACCCTATA
>NZ_JAVFVN010000507.1:0-397 GCF_030910085.1 Stenotrophomonas maltophilia group sp. RNC7
CAGATGGTGAACATCCCTCACCTGTCGTTCGAGATCCACCGCGTGGACGCCTATCCAACCACGCTGCCCGGGGCGGTTCAGCACAACGCCTGGTGGGATGCCATGGCGCTGCGCCACCTGCTCACCCCGCCCACCGAGGACGGAGGCGCCCATGGCTGACCTGCATCTTGCGCTAAAGGGCGAGTACTTCGACGCCATCAAGGCGGGCACCAAAACCGAGGAATACCGCATGGTCTGCCCTTTCTGGGCCATGCGGATCGAAGGGCGGGAGTTCCAGCGGGTGATCTTGACCAGAGGCTATCCGAAGCGCACGGATTGGTCGCGCCGTTTGGAATTGCCCTGGCGCGGCTACACCGTCAAGACGATCACGCACCCGCACTTCGGCAATGTTCCGATC
>NZ_JAVFVN010000633.1:0-876 GCF_030910085.1 Stenotrophomonas maltophilia group sp. RNC7
GTTTGTCGTAAAAGAAAAAGCAAATCAACTATCACATCGAGAACTTAGTATTCTAGAAACTCTACAAAAACGAAAAATATTTGTAAATGTGGTTTATGGAAACCAGTATACAAACGTGTTTTTTGAGGTGAGCAAATGATAACATTACAGACAAAAAAACAATGGGATATGACTAGATTTTTCATGCATGCATGCGCATTTCTACTTTTACTAGAATGGCTAAGGCCCCTCATCGGTATTACAAACGTAGGTAGATTAGATATTTTTGTAATATTTATAGGGATTTGCTTCACTCTCTCTTTTTTTCAAACAAAGTGGCAGATTCCAATAAAAGTCTTCACGATTTTATTCACCATTCATTTCTTATACTATAAAAATGCTTTTTTAAATCCATCTTGGTTAACAAAATTTTTTAATGATATTTCTCAAAATTCCTCTCTGTTATTTCAAGGGAATTTGCTAGATATTTCTCCAGTTTTTCCAACACTTTTATTTTTTTTATCATTTTGGTTTTTGAGTGCTTTCATCTCCTTTTGGATGATTCATAAAAAACGTGGGTTGTTATTTCTTATATTGACTATTATTTATATCACCGTTTTTCATAACTTACATGTATACAATGCAAACTACGCTATTATTCGTACTGTTGTCATCGGCTTTTTTATGCTTAGTCTTCTTCGCATAGAACGAATAAAAGAGAGTGAACACTTACAAAATTATGCTAGAGAAATCTCCAAATTACTTAGACCTCTTACATTATTTATTGTATTGTCAGCAACCATCGCATACTTTGCTCCAAAATTTGGCCCTCAATGGCCAAACCCAATGGATTTTTTACAATTCAACACATCCGAAGCAAGTAAAAAACAAGAAGTT
>NZ_JAVFVN010000809.1:0-84132 GCF_030910085.1 Stenotrophomonas maltophilia group sp. RNC7
GGTGCGCCGAGCGCGACGCCAACAGCCCCCGGTGGTGCCTGTACAACGTGCGGGCGGCAAAGCGCGGGGGGTGGGCGCTGTTTTTGTTGTAGTAGTAACGCTTCGTTTAATACACGGGGTGCCGACCAACGGTGGGCACCCACCGGAATGCGGTTTTGGTGGGTGCCGACCGTTGGTCGGCACACCTCAACCCATCAGTGCGAGCGCTGCACCGCGTAACGCGCCAGGCCGCGCAGGGCCGCCACGGCGTCATTGTCGCCCAGGCCGTCGAGCGCACGCTCGGCGGCTTCGGCGTACTCTTCGGCACGGCGGCGGCTGTACTCCAGGCCGCCGGTGGCGCGGATCGCGGCCAGCACTTCCGGCATCGCCGAGGCGTCGCCGTCCTGCACGATGGTGCGCAGGCGTTCGCGGGTAGCGTCGTCGGAGTGGGCCATCGCGTGGATCAGCGGCAGCGTGGCCTTGCCCTCGGCGAGGTCGTCGCCCAGGTTCTTGCCCAGCTCCTCGGCGTTGGCCGAGTAGTCCAGCACGTCGTCGGCAATCTGGAACGCATAGCCCAGGTGCATGCCGTAGTCGAACAGGGCCTGCTGGGTGGCTTCATCCACGCCGCTGGCCAGCGCGCCCAGGCGGGTACCGGCGGCGAACAGCACCGCAGTCTTGCGCTCGATCACGCGCAGGTAGGCGGCTTCGTCGGTATCCGGGTTGTGCACGTGCAGCAGCTGCAGCACTTCACCCTCGGCGATGCGGTTGGTGGCATCGGCCAGGATCTGCATCACCGGCATGCGCTCCAGCTCGACCATCAGCTGGAAGCTGCGCGAGTACAGGAAGTCGCCCACCAGCACGCTGGGCGCGTTGCCCCACAGCGCGTTGGCGGTGCTGCGGCCGCGCCGCAGGCTGGACTCGTCCACCACGTCGTCGTGCAGCAGGGTAGAGGTGTGGATGAACTCGATGATCGCCGCCAGCTGGTGGTGCTCCGGGCCGGCCTGGCCGACCGCGTGGCCGGCCAGCATCACCAGCATCGGGCGCAGGCGCTTGCCGCCGGCGGAAATGATGTGGTCGGCGATCTGGTTGATCAGCACGACGTCCGAGGACAGCCGGCGCCGGATCAGGGCGTCGACGGCGGCCATGTCGGCCGCGGCAAGCGACTGGATCTGGGGCAGGCCCAGGGCGGGACGGGTGTCTTCGGTGATGGTCATGCGATCAGGCTTTCAGGCTCACCATCGATTATAGGCGCTGGCCGTGAATTCGGGCGCAAACCGGCCCGGGCGGCAATTCCAACCCGGCCTGCGCGGCCCTCCGCGTGAATACGTATGCAGGTTGCGCCATGCCCGCGAGGCCACCGCTAAGCTTGCCGGATCAGGATTTCGGCCCGCTGCCGGCGGGTCCCGCATGCCCGGAGGGGGGCTGTCGATGTCGCACTATCCATGGTGGCGCGGAGCCGTCATCTACCAGATCTACCCGCGCAGTTTCCTCGATGCCAACGGCGATGGGGTGGGCGACCTGCCGGGCATCATCGAGCGCCTGGACCACATTGCCGCGCTGGGCGTGGATGCGATCTGGATCTCGCCGTTCTTCAAGTCCCCCATGGCCGACTTCGGCTACGACATCGCCGACTACCGCGACGTCGACCCGCTGTTCGGCAGCCTGGACGACTTCGACCGCCTGCTGGCCAAGGCCCATGGCCTGGGCCTGAAGGTGATGATCGACCAGGTGCTGAGCCATACCTCGATCGAGCATGCCTGGTTCCGTGAGAGCCGCCAGGATCGCAGCAATCCGAAGGCCGACTGGTACGTATGGGCCGACCCGCGCGAGGACGGCACCCCGCCGAACAACTGGCTGTCGCTGTTCGGTGGCGGCGCCTGGCAGTGGGAGCCGCGCCGCGAGCAGTACTACCTGCACAACTTCCTGGTCGACCAGCCGGACCTGAACTTCCATCACCCGGACGTGCAGCAGGCCACCCTGGACAATGTCCGTTTCTGGCTCGATCGCGGCGTGGATGGCTTCCGCCTGGATGCGATCAACTTCTGCTTCCACGACGCGCAGCTGCGTGACAACCCGCCCAAGCCGGCGGAGAAGCGGGTGGGGCGCGGCTTCAGCCCGGACAACCCATACGCTTACCAGTACCACTACTACAACAACACCCAGCCAGAGAACCTGCCGTTCCTGGAGCGCCTGCGCGCGCTGTTGGATCAGTACCCGGGCGCGGTCAGCCTGGGCGAGATCTCCTCGGAGGACTCGCTGGCGACCACCGCCGAGTACACCCGCGAAGGCCGCCTGCACATGGGCTACAGCTTCGAGCTGCTGGTGGATGACTACAGCGCGGCCTATATCCGCGACACGGTCTCGCGGCTGGAAGCGGCGATGACCGAAGGCTGGCCGTGCTGGGCGGTTTCGAATCACGACGTGGAGCGGGCGGTCAGCCGCTGGGGCGGCCACCCGGCCGATCCGCGCCTGGCGCGGATGCTGGTGGCGATGCTGTGCTCGCTGCGCGGCTCGGTCTGCCTGTACCAGGGCGAGGAACTGGGCCTGGCCGAGGCCGAGGTACCGTTCGAGGCACTGCAGGACCCCTACGGCATCACCTTCTGGCCGAATTTCAAGGGCCGTGATGGCTGCCGCACCCCGCTGCCATGGACCGATGCGCCGTTAGCAGGTTTCACCAGCGGCCAGCCCTGGCTGCCGATTCCGGCCGAGCACCGGGCGGCGGCGGTGGCCGTGCAGGAACGCGACCCGCATTCGGTGCTGGCGGCGTTCCGGGCGTTCCTGGCCTGGCGGCATACCCAGCCGGCGCTTCTGCATGGCAACATCAGATTCCTTGAAAGCGCCGAGCCAGTGCTGCTGTTCGAGCGTATGCTTGCAGATGAAACCCTCCTGCTGGCCTTCAACCTGTCGGCCGAGGCAGTGACCCATCCGCTGCCGCCGGGCAACTGGCAGCAGGTGGCGGTACCGGGCCCGGATGCGGGCACGGTGCAGGGCAATGAACTCCAGCTGCCGCCGCGCGCGGTGTATTGCGCCCGATGCAGCTGACCGTTTTCTCCGGTGGCGGTACTTGCGGGGACGGGGCCGAAGCGCCCCGTCCCTTTTTTGTGGGTGGGCCTTGCCGACCAACGGCCGGCATCCGCGCAAAAGAAAACCCGCTGCCTGCGCAGCGGGTTTCCGGTCCTGCTCCTGGCTTCCGTCGCCGGGCATGGCCCGGCGCTACCGATGGGGTGGTTGCCGGCCAGCGGCCGGCACGACCCGGCCGTGATCAGAACTTGTAGTTCACGCCCAGCATGTAGGTGCGGCCCCACTCGATGTACTCCAGCGGGCGGTCCTTGCTGCCGGCGTAGGTGCGGTACGGCTCGTTGGTCAGGTTGCTGCCCTGCAGAAGCAGGGTCAGGCCACGCAGGGCACTGCTGTCGCTGAAGGTGTAGCTGATCTGCGCATCGGTCACGTTCTCGCCGACCACGTAGCGCAGGCTGCGGTTGCCGTTGAAGTTGCCGAT
Source organism: Stenotrophomonas maltophilia group sp. RNC7 (assembly GCF_030910085.1). NCBI lineage: Bacteria > Pseudomonadati > Pseudomonadota > Gammaproteobacteria > Lysobacterales > Lysobacteraceae > Stenotrophomonas > Stenotrophomonas maltophilia group sp. RNC7. Next base: position 3,479 of record NZ_JAVFVN010000809.1, read on the forward strand.
CTCACCGATGAAGTCCGAACGGCGGCGCTGGCTCACCCGTGCCTCGAAGCCGCTGCGCTCGTAATACGCGGTGAAGTTGTACACGCGCTTGGACAGGCCCGGCAGGCTGATCGGATCACTGCCCACGCTGGAGGCGCTCTCCGGGTCCAGGATGGTGATGTCGCTCTTGTTGAAGGTCGCGCTGGCCTGCACGCCGAAGCCACGCAGGCTGTCGGTCAGCATCTCCAGCGGGAACGATGCGGTCAGTTCCAGGCCCTTCAGCGTGCCGCCCTTGCCGTTCTGCGGGGCGGAGAAGGTGCCGGTGGTCAGCACCGGTGCCGTCATGCCCGGCGGCGGCACGTAGCTGCCCAGCAGCGCGGTGAAGTCGTAGTTGTCGACCGATTGGGTGTAGACGTAGCTCTTCAGGTCCTTGTAGAAGATCGCGGCGGCCACGTAGGCCTTCTCGCCGAAGTACTTCTCGTAGGACAGGTCCAGCGCGGTGGCACGCCACGGGTCCAGCAGCGGATTGCCGCCGCTGCCGCCGGGGCGGCCGGTGCCGGTGTCCACGCCGAACTCCAGGCCGGCGCGCATCTGGTCCACGCGCGGGCGTGCGACCTGCTTTGCAGCGGCGAAGCGCAGCGTCTGCTGGTGCGGGAACAGGAAGGCCAGGTTCAGGCTCGGCAGCCAATCGTTGTAGGTGCGGCCGTTCGAGTACGGCTGCACGTTGTTGCCGGCCGACTGCGAGCTGTCCCAGTAGCGCGAATCCGAACTCTGGTCGGTGTGCTGCATCTGCACGCCGATGTTGCCGCGCACGCCGACTTCACCGATGTCGGCGTTGATGTTCAGGCGCGCCCAGGCGGTGGTGATCTTCTCCTGTACCGTCCACGACTTGGGAATCAGGTAGTCCAGGTTGTCGACCGGGTTGAAGGTCATGTAGCGGCCCACCGCGGCGGGCACGTTCCAGGCCGGGATGGTGCCGAGGCCGGCGAAGCCCAGGTTGACCGGGCGGTACTGCAGGTCCGAGGCGATGTTGGCGTCGCCCTGCGCACCCAGCAGGATGTTGCCTTCGGACTGGGTCTTCACCTTGCGGCGGTCGGCATAGTTGACGCCGATGTCGATGTCCGGCGCCCACGAGGCGATCGCTTCGGGCAAGGCGATCGTTGCGGCCAGCTTGCCACCCTTCAGGCGGTCTTCCACCTGCGGCACCTTGCCGTAGCCGGAGCCGTAGATGGTGTTGGTCAGGAACAACGCGTCGGGGTTGGAATAGTTCAGGCCCGGGCTGATCTGCGAGAAGCCGTTCTGGCGGATCGACACGCCGACCGTATCCAGCTGCGGCATCGGGGTCAGCTGCAGGTTGTTTTCCAGGTTCAGCTCATCGCGCGTGGCCTTGGAGTAGTTCAGGTCGGCGACCAGCTTGACGCCACTGAAGTTGAACTCGTTGTTCCAGCCGAACGCGTCGATCTTGTCCTTGCGCTTGTTGTACATGCCGCGTACCAGCGGGTACACGCCGCTGGCGGTGCCGCCAGTGAACGAACCATTGGCGTTGACCTGCGGGTTGCTGACCAGCAGGCCCGGGGTGTAGTTGCCGTTGTAGTTGCTCAGGTTCAGCTCGAACTGGTTGGCGGTGTCGATCTGCTCGGCTTCGGTGTGGAATGCATCGAAGGTGCTGGTCCAGCTGTTGTTCGGCCGGAACTGGATCGTGGCCATCACGCCGTCGCGCTTGTTGTTGCCGGTGCGGCGCAGCGCTTTGATGCCATCGGAGAAGTAGGTGCCGGCACCCACGCCCGGACGGTCGCCCTTGTCGGTGTGCTCGGTGGTCCACGGTTCGTACAGGCCGACCTGGTTCTCCTGGATCGGCATGTCGCTGTGCGCATAGCCGATGGCGATGCCCAGGGTTTTGTCCAGGAACTGGTCGATGTAGCTGGCGCTGAAGCGGTTGCCGTACGGATCGGTGTTGGCGGCGCGGCCCAGCGAGCTCTTCTGGTAGCGGCCACTGACCGCGATCACGCGCTCGCCGAAGCTGAGCGGGCGCGCGGTCTGCATGTCGATGGTGCCCGACAGGCCCTGGCCGACCAGCGCCGCGTCCGGGGTCTTGTACACGGTCACGCCGTTGACCAGCTCGGACGGATACTGGTCGAACTCGACGCCACGGTTGTCGCCGGTGCTGACCACTTCGCGGCCATTGAGCAGGGTGGTGGCGAAGTCCGGCGACAGGCCGCGGACGCTGATTACCTGCGCGCGGCCCGCCACGCGCTGGGCGGCCAGGCCGGGCAGGCGCGAGATCGATTCGGCGATGCTGACGTCGGGCAGCTTGCCGATGTCTTCGGCGGAGATCGCTTCGACCACCGAGGTGGCGTCCTGCTTGACCGCGATCGCGCTCTCGATGCCGCGGCGGATGCCGGTGACCTGCACCGTATCGAGGTTGGTGGCGGCGGTGCCGGCCGGTGTGGTGGTGCTCTGCGTGGACTGTGCCGACGCCAGCGTCGGCGCCAGGACAACGGCCAGCGCGATGCTCAGCGCGCTGCGCTTGTGGTTCAACATTTTCCCCTCCCAGGCAATGTTGCAGATCGATTTGTGAGCGTTCCGGCGGCGCCGTGAACGTGCGACGCGGTGGCCGCTGTCGTCGCCGCTATGGTAGGCAGCGCGTTCTTCGCGGGAATCACCCTGCATACGTATTCAATGGCGTCTGCAGGGATGTAATCGCTTTCATGTGTCTCGTTCTGTAGAGCCGAGCCCATGCTCGGCTGCATTTCGGTGCTACGCACCGCCGCCCGAGCGTGGGCTCGGGCGCTACGGGGGCGCATGCAGGAAAACGTTCAGCGGATCGGCGTGAAGCGAATGGCCTGGCCACCGCCGGGTGCCAGCACCAGCGTCACTGCATCGGCGCTGGTCACTTCGCGGGTTTCGCGAACGAACGCGAATGGATTGCTGCGGAAATCCGCGCCCTCGCCATCGCGGTAGATCTCGGCGCGGTAGCGCACGCCAGGTTCCAGGAAGCCCAGTGACACCGGCAGCACGCGGCCGTGTTCATCGGTGATGCTGCCGAGGAACCAGTCGCGGCTGTTGCGGTCGCGGCGCACGATCGTCACGTAGTCACCCACTTCGCCATCGAGCACGCGGCTCTGCTCCCAGTCCACCGCCACGTCCTCGATGAAACGGAACGCCTCGCGATGCTGCAGGTAGTGTTCGGGCAGGTCGGCGGCCATCTGGATCGGGCTGTACAGCACCACGTACAGCGCCAGTTGGCGGGCCAACGTACTGGGGATGGCCTGGCCGTGGCGGCCCTTCAGGCTGAGGATGCCGGGGGTGTAGTCCATCGGCCCGGCCAGCATGCGGGTGAACACCAGGTTGACCTCGTGCTCCGGCGGGTTCGGTGGTTGGCCCCAGGCGTTGTACTCCATGCCGCGAGCGCCTTCGCGCGAGATCCAGTTGGGATAGGTGCGGCGCAGGCCGGTGTCCTTGATCGGCTCATGCGGGTTCACCGACAGGTGCCGGCGCGCGGCTTCCTGCACCACCTTCAGATGGTGGCGGGCCATGAACTGCCCGTCATGCCACTCGCGCCACAAGGGGCCCCCCGTGGGATTGCGGCGGTCGACCTGGCCGTCGTCGCAGACGTAGCCGGTCTTGAACTGGTCCACGCCCAGCCGTGCGTACAGGTCCAGCGCGGCGCCCAGCTGGGCCTCGTAATGTTCGATGGCGCAGCCGGTTTCGTGGTGACCGATCAGGTGCACGCCCTTGTTCAGGCCATACGCCGACAGCGATTCGATATCGAAATCGGGCGTGGCGCGGGTGAAATCAAAGTCGTAGCCATTGCCCACCCACATGCCGTCCCAGCCCGGATTCCAGCCTTCCACCAGCACGCCGCGGAAGCCGTGCGCCGCGGCGAAGTCGATGACTTTTTTCGTCTTGGCGGTGGTAGCCGCATGCTTCCGCCCGGTCGCCCAGCTCTCGTTGTCCAGGTGCATCGACCACCACACGCCCAGGTACTTGGCCGGCTTCACCCAGCTCACATCACCCAGCGCATTGGGTTCGTTGAGATTGAGGATCAGGTCCGATTCGACCAGGCCACCGGCGCGGTCGGCGATCTGCAGCGTGCGCCACGGCGTGGCGAAGGGCAGGGTGCGGCGCACCTTCCAGCCTTCGGCCGAGGGCGAGAGCTGCGCGCGCAGGCGCTGCCCCTCGCTGCGGCGCAGCCACATGCCGGCGTAGTCCACCAGCGCGGCCTCGTGAATGGCCACATGCAGGCCATCGCGGCTGCGCAGGGTCATCGGCGTATGCACCAGCGGTACTTCGCGCAGCGGGGTGCGCTGGTACAGGTACTCGTAGTGGATCGGCTCGCCGGCGGGGATCCACCAGGCGGTGGAGTCCTGTGCGATGGCGAACTCGGTCAGCTCGTCATCGATGATGGCCTCGCGCAGATTCGGCTGCTCGGGGAATACGTAGCGGAAGCCGAGGCCATCGTCGTAGACGCGGAACACTACATCCAGCCGGCGCTTGCTGCCGGTGGTTTCGGCCAGCTGCACGGTCAGTTCGTTGAAATGGTTGCGGGTAAGCCGGCGTTCGCCCCACGGCTGCTCCCAGGTGTCATCGACGCTGCGCCGCTGCTGGCCCAGCAGGGTGAAATCGCGGTCCAGGCGACCGTCGCGCAGGGCGAAGCCGAGCTTCGAATCCTCCACCACAGTGTCGCCCAGGCGCTCGACCCGGTAGCGGGCCGTGCCGCCGTCCAGCACCAGGCTGACCTTCAACACCTTGCCCGGCGATTCGACGCTGGCCACCTGGGGCGCGGCCTGGACCAGCGTGGCCCATCCGATCAGGGCCAGGCCCAGCATGTGCGCGAATACCGCGCGTACAGCAGTGGGTGACATCGGCAATTCCCCTCCCAAGGCGCCGTTGGCAGACCCGGACCATAAGCCAGCGCGGCGGGTGCGCTACCGCGCGACGCCATGAATACGTATGCAACTGGACGCAGCCGACAGCCCCGCGTCTACCATGGCGCCAGGGCACCTTGAGGGAGGGGCCGCGCCCGCCCGCCGGCAACGACGGTGCGGACCTACAACGCGTGCAGAGAGGGAGGGAGGCCGACGGGCGCGAGCCGGTCCGCCGCTTCGATGCTGAAGATCATTTGTCTGACCGCTGCCCTGGGGGCAGCGCTGGGGACGACCGCGCAGGCGGCCGACCTGCAATTCGACGGCCGCCATGCGCGCGCCGAAGCCGCTGCCAAGGGCAGCTTCGTGCTGCATGCGCGCACACCGGAAGGGCGCGGCGAGGTGCGCATCGCGCCGATGCCGATGCGCAGCCAGACCGGCAGCGTGATGTTCGATGCCCTGTTCGCACTGGCCCAGCAGGAGATGGACCAGGACCGCGTGGATGCGATCCGTGATCCCGCCTTCGACGAAGGCCGGCCGGTGCCCTGCGAGTGCTTCCAGACCGGCGCGCGCTGGCCCTATGTGTGGACGCGCGATGTCAGCTTTGCCGCCGATCTGGCGCTCGCACGCCTGGACCCGAAGCGCACCCGGCAGTCGCTGCAGTTCAAGCTGTCGGCGGCGCGCGATGGCCATACGCCCGGCCTGTTCGTTGCGCAGGACACCGGCTCCGGCGGCAGCTGGCCGATCAGCAGCGACCGCGTGGTCTGGTTCCTGGCCGCGCGTCACCTGCTGGAGGATCGCGCGTTTGCCGACCAGGTCTGGCAGGCGCTGCAGGGCACGCTGGCGCAGGACCGCGCGATGGTGTTCGACGCGCGGATGGGCCTGTACCGCGGCGAGACCTCCTTCCTGGACTGGCGTGAGCAGACCTATCCAGACTGGACCCGCGAGGATGTGCGTTTCATCGGTGATTCCTACGCACTGTCCACCAACGTGCTGCACTACCAGGCACTGCGCCTGGCCGAACGCCTGGCCGGGCAGCGCGGCGATGCCCGCGCTGCCGACTACAAGGCCTGGGCCGATGCATTGGCGCAGCAGATCGATGCGCGCTTCTGGCGCGAGGATATCGGCCAGTACATGAGCTACATCGGCGAAGCCGCGCACCCGGTGCCGTACGCCAAGGTCGATCTGCTCGGCCTCTCGCTGGGCATCCTCGCCGAGGTGCTGCCGCCCGAGCGCGCGCGGCGTGCGCTGGCGGAGTATCCGATGGGCCCGGCCGGCAGCCCGGTGGTCTGGCCGCAGGAAGCACAACAGCCGATCTATCACAACCGGGCAATCTGGCCGTTCGTCAGTGCCTACTCGCTGCGTGCGGCGCGGCAGCTGGACGATGCGCCGCGCATTGCCGCCGAGATCCGCTCGCTGATGCAGGGTGCCGCGCTGGCCGGCTCCAACATGGAGAACTACGAGCTGGTCAGCCAGGCCGTGCATGTCGATGAAGGTGCGCTCAGCGGGCCGGTCGTCAATTCGGAGCGCCAGCTGTGGTCGGTGGCTGGATATCTGTCGATGGTGGTCGAGGGCGTGTTCGGCGTGCAGGACGATGGCCGCGTGCAGCCCAAGCTGCCAGCCGCGCTGGTCCCCGAACTGTTCGGCAAGCAGCGCCGCATCTCCCTGGAGGCCGATGGCAAGCGCTATGTGCTGGAGCGGCCGAAGCAGGTGGGTGATGGCCTGCTGGTGGCGGGCGAGGTAAAGACGCGTGGTGCCACCACCACCGTGCAGCTGGTGGCCACCGCAGCGGCACCGCGCAGCGTGGCGACGACGGCCGACGCCAATGCGCGCGCACCGGCCACGCCGGCCGCACCGCAGGCGCGACGCGAGGGCAGGGGCTGGAATGTCGAGGTCGCTGCCGGCCAGGTGCTGTGGCAGGACGGCCGCGCGCTCACCGCCAGCAATGGCCTGGCACGCATCGGTGACGATGGCCTGCAGCATTGCCTGAGCCTGACCCGGCGCGGCGGCGCATTGGAATCGCTGCACAGTCCGATGGTCTGCGTCGGTCCGCAGCAGCGATTGAAGGGTGCCGAGCGCTGGCAGTTCACCTCGGCCAAGGCGGGGCAGGTGCGCCTGCGCCTGCAGTACAGCAACGCGAATGGGCCGATCAACACGGGCGTGACCGCCGCGGTGAAGCAGCTGGTGCTGCAGTGCCCGGGCCAGCCGTTGCAGCGGCACACCGTCACCCTGCCGCACAGCGTGGCCGTGCAGGACTCGACCTCGGCGACGTTCCCGGTGCCGAAGGGCCGATGCGCGGTCACGCTTGAAGAGGGCTTCAACATGAGCACACTGCAGCACTTCGCGCACTACACCGGGGGCAAGGGCGGGCGCGACGGCGTGCTCAACCAGGCGCAGGTGCAGGCGCTGACGGTGGCGCCCGTGGCCGTAGAGGGCGCGCGATGAATCGCCCCGCCAAACCCCAGCTGTCGTTCTGGCAGATCTGGAACATGTGTTTCGGTTTTCTCGGCATCCAGTTCGGCTTCGCCCTGCAGAATGCCAACGCCAGCCGAATTTTCGAGACGCTGGGCGCGGACATCGACGCGGTACCGGGGCTGTGGATCGCCGCGCCGCTGACCGGCCTGCTGGTGCAGCCGGTGATCGGTTACCTGTCCGATCGCACCTGGACGCGCTGGGGGCGGCGCCGTCCGTTCTTCATGATCGGTGCGGTGCTGACCACGCTGGCCCTGCTGGTGATGCCGAATTCACCGACGCTGTGGATCGCGGCCGGCACGCTGTGGGTGCTCGATGCCTCGATCAACGTATCGATGGAGCCGTTCCGAGCCTTCGTCGGCGACCAGCTGGCGCCACGCCAGCGTCCGGCCGGCTATGCGATGCAGAGCTTCTTCATCGGTGTGGGCGCCATCGTCGCCAGCTTCCTGCCGTTCATCCTGGCCCACTTCGGCGTTGCCAATACGGCCGCCGCCGGTGAGGTGCCGGACACCGTGCGCTATGCGTTCTACTTCGGCGCGGCGGTGCTGCTGGCGGCGATCACGTGGACGGTGGTCAGCACCCACGAATATTCACCAGCAGAGCTGGCTGCCTTCGATGATGCCGAGCCGCCGGCGCATCATGCGGGAGCGGTGATCAACGGCCCGGCGCCATGGACGCGGGTGGCCCTGTGGCTAGGGCTGGGTGTGCTGTTGGCGCTGCTGATCACCTGGCGGCAAGGCGACAGGATGCTGTACGTGCTGGCAGGCCTGTGCGCCGGCTACGGCCTGCTGCTGGCGGCCGCGCGCGCGTTGCCGGCCACGCATATGCTGGCCGCCATCGTCGGCGACCTGCGCGCGATGCCAGTGACCATGCGCCGCCTGGCGTGGGTGCAGTTCTTCTCATGGTTCGCGCTTTTCGCCATGTGGATCTACACCACTGCTGCGGTGGCCGGTACCCACTTCGGTTCGACCGATCCACAGTCGGCGGCCTACAACGAAGGTGCCAACTGGGTGGGCGTGCTGTTTGGCGCCTACAACGGCTTCGCTGCGCTGGCGGCGGTGCTGATTCCGCCGATGGTGCGTGCGATCGGCCTGCGCTGGAGCCACCTGGTCAACCTGTGGCTGGGCGCTGCCGGCCTGGTCTCGCTGATGTTCATCCGCGACCCGCACTGGCTGCTGCTGTCGATGGTAGGTGTGGGCTTTGCCTGGGCATCGATCCTGTCGTTGCCGTATGCACTGCTGTCCGACAGCGTGCCTGCGTCGAAGATGGGTGTGTACATGGGCATCTTCAATTTCTTCATCGTGATCCCGCAGCTGGTGGCGGCCAGTGCGCTCGGCTTTGCCCTGCGCGCATGGCTGGGTGGCCAGCCGATGCATGTGCTGGTGCTGGGCGGCTGCAGCCTGTTCGTCGCCGGCCTGTGCGTGCTGCGGGTTCCGTCCCGTCCGGAGGTGGTGTGATGCGTGGTGTACTGGCTGTTGCCGTTTCCCTTGCCCTGTTCGCCGGCCAGGCCGTGGCCACGCCGCGCCCGGACTACGTCGGCACCACCGAACCGTTCGCCAGCGATGCGGTGTACTTCGTGGTCACTGACCGCTTCGTCAACGGTGATCCATCCAACGATCATCGCGGCCAGGGTGGCGCGCACCGCACCTTCGACATCCCGTTGCCATGCCCGGACAAGGTGGACGGCAACATCGGCTACCTCGGCGGCGACTTCCGTGGCGTGCTCGACAATGCGCAGTACATCCGCAACCTGGGGTTCGGCGCGGTGTGGATCACGCCGATCATCGACAACCCCGACCAAGCTTTCACCGGCAGCAAGCCGATCAGCTGCACCAGCACGCTGACCGACCGCGGCAAGACCGGCTACCACGGCTACTGGGGCATCAACTTCTACAGACTCGATGAGCACCTGCCCAGCAGGGACCTGGACTTCGCCGGACTGACCAAGGGCCTGCACGGTGCCGGCCTGAAGGTGGTGCTGGACATCGTCGGCAACCACGGTTCGCCGGCCTGGACCATGCCGACACGGCAACCGCAGTTCGGTCAGATCTTCGACAAGGATGGAAAGTTGATCGCCGACCACCAGAACCTGCCGCCGCAGAAGCTGGACCCGAAGCACAACCCGCTGCACGCGTTCTACAACAACATCGGTCCGGTCGACAGCAAGGACGGCTCGATCTTCGACGGCAACCTGGCCGAGCTGTCCGACTTCAACCAGGACAATCCGGCGGTGATGGATTACCTGGTCGGCGCTTACCTGCAGTGGACCGCGCAGGGCGTGGACGCATTGCGCATCGACACCATCGGCTGGCTGCCGCACCCGTGGTGGCATGAATTCGTCAAGCGCATCCGCGCCGAGCACCCGGGCATGTTCATGTTCGGCGAAGCCTTCGACTACAACGCGGCGACCATTGCCGAGCACACCTGGCCGGCCAACGCCAATGTCAGCGTGCTCGACTTCCCGTTGCGCGGTGCTCTGGAGCAGACCTTCGGCACCGCCGGCAAGGGCTTCGAGACCCTGGCCGAGCCGCTGCACCTGAGCGGCGGCCCGTATGCCAATCCGTACGAGCTGATGAGCTTCTACGACAACCACGACATGCCGCGCCTGCAGGCCAGCGACAACGGCTTCATCGACGCGCACAACTGGCTGTTCACCGCACGCGGCATTCCGGTGGTCTATTACGGCTCGGAGACCGGCTTCATGCGTGGCCGCGCCGAGCACGCAGGCAACCGTGCCTACTTCGGCCAGCCGCGTGTGGACGCTGCGCCGCAGAGCCCGATCTTCGCGCCGCTGCAGCGTATCGCCAAACTGCGTGAAGCGACCCCGGCACTGCAGCGTGGCTTGCAGGTGAACGAGCGGCTGCAGGGCGATGAGGCCGTGTTCTTCCGCGTGCTGCAGCACGGTGACGTGACGCAGACGGCGCTGGTGCTGCTGAACAAGGGCGATGTGGCGCGCACCTTCGAGGTGGACCGCTACCTGCAGGCCGGCACGTGGCGTGACGCGCTGGATGGCGGCACGGTGAAGGTCGAGCGGCAGCTGAAGACCGACGTGCCGGCGCATGGGGTGAAGGTTTACGTGCTGGATGCGCCCGTGCAGCAGCCGGCACTGCAGGCCGAACTGGACAAGGCGATGGCCGACCAGAAGGCGCGGGACGTGCGTCTGGGGCGTTGATCGGCCTGGGCCAGGCGGCTGTAGAGCCGAGCCAATGCTCGGCTGCGCTTCTGAGGAGTAAAGATAGGGGCAGCCGAGCGTGGGCTCGGCTCTACAATACGAGCCCCTATCTCCCCGCCGTATCGCCATGACCGACCTCGCTCCGCAGACCCCGATCGAAACCCTGCTGAAGGCGGCGATGGATGGGGAGGTGCCGATCCGCGCCTTCATGGAAGCCTTCGTCGCCTCCGAGGTGGTGCTGCAGACCGGCAGCCTGGTGACCCCCGATGGCAGCGGTTTCGACCCGCTGCTGTTCGACAAGCAGGGCACGCTGCACGTGGCCGTGTTCACCGATCCATCGCGGGTGGGCATCTACAGCCAGCAGGCCGAACACCAGATCCGCTGGCTGATGCTGGACGTGCTGCGCCGCGTGCCCGGCGGCTACGGCGTGGTGATCAACCCCGGCACCCCGCTGGGCTTCGAGATCTCGCCCAGCGGCGTCGGCGAGATCCTGAAGGACTTCGCCCAGGGTTGATTGTCATGTAGAGCCGAGCCCATGCTCGGCTGCCGTTCGCGCCATGCCGGATCAGTCGAGCACGGCGCGACTCTACAGAAGGCTTCCCTTCGAGCGCGGTCCGTGATCCTCTTGGGCAATATCGGGATCAAGGCATTGCCATGGAATTCAGGGTATTACCCGCTGGCGCACCGGAACGGCAGCAACTGGCCGAGTGGTACCACGCACAATGGGGCCAGGACGCCGGCCTGACACTGGAACAGGAACTGCAGCGGCTCAATCCGCCGCAGGACGCCGAAGGTTTCCCGCACCTGATCGCCGCCTTCGATGGAGACCAGTTGGTCGGTGCCGTGCAGCTCAAGCGCAGGGAGATGCAGGCATTCCCGCAGTACGAACATTGGCTGGGCAGCGTGTTCGTGGCCGACAGCCATCGCGGGCGTGGGCTGGCTGGTGCGCTGGTGGAGCAGGCAACGGCGCAGGCGGTGCGGATGGGGGTTTCCGAGTTGTATCTACAGACCGAAGCGCTGGATGGCGGCCTGTACGCTCGGCTAGGCTGGAAGCCGCTGCAGGAAGCCGACAACCGCAGCTATCGCGTGCTGTTGATGGTGCGCAGGTTGGTCGCATGAGCGTTTCCACAGCACACCATTCCCGCTCGGCCCTGATCTTCCTGATCGCTGCCATCGTCGCCGCGCTGGTGTCCATGCCCGTGCTACGCGCGGTAGGCATGGTGCAATGGCCGGTGTTTGTCATTGCCTGGTTGATCAACCTGGGCGCCGCCTGGCATCTGGGGCAGTGGGCACGCGGGCAGGGCCGTTCGGCCTGGGCATTCGGGGTGACGGCAGCACTCGGTACCGTCGCCTCGATCGTGGTCTACGTGCTGCTGGCGGTGCTGGGGCCCCGGCCGTCGCCGCCGCGCAGTCCGCGGTGAGCCCGTGAGTACATCGCCGGAGATCCGCTTCCATTGCCTGGCCGGCAACGTGTGATCGCCGACGGTGAGGCCGCCCGAGTGGCGCGGCCGCACTTGGCGGCTGACCGCTCCGCGCAGGGGGGCCTCAATCGCGGACCGAAGACTCTCTTACCACCAGCTTCACCGGGATGCTCTGGCTCTCCACCGGCTGCCGGCCGATCAGCGTCAGCAGGCGCTCCACCAGCAGCTGGCCGGCCTGCTTGGTGTCCTGCTGCACCGTGGTCAGCGCCGGGGATACCGAAGCGGCCAACGGGATATCGTCGAAGCCGGTCACCGCCACGTCCTGCGGTACCCGCAGCCCGGCCTCGCGCAGGGCGCGGATCGCGCCGATGGCGATCAGGTCGCTGGCCGCGCAGATCGCATCGACCGGTTCAGCGCGCGCCAGCAGCGCCTGGCAGGCCTGCTGGCCAGAGGCTTCGGTGGTGATGGCGTCGTGCTGCAGCGGCGGTTCGGCGGCCAGGCCATGTTCCTGCAGGGCCGCGACGTGGCCGCGGTAGCGCTCCTGGAATTCGGGGTAGTGGCTGGAGGCATGGCCGAGGAAGGCGATGCGGCGGCAGCCCTGCAGCAGCAGATGGGTGGTGATGTCATGCCCGCCCTGGAAGTTGTCGCTGCCGATCGAGACACCGGGCTGGCCAGGCAGGGCGGCGCCCCAGCGCACGAAGTGCGTGCCCTGTTCGACCAGCCGCTGCAGGCGGTCGCGCGATTCGTGGTAGTCGCCGTAGCCGAGCAGGATGATGCCGTCGGCCTTGTTGCTGTCTTCGTAATCGGCCTGCCAGTCGGTGGACAGCTGCGGGAACGACACCAGCAGGTCCTGCCCGTGCAGGGCGCAGGCGCGGGTGATCGAGCCCAGCATCGAATGGAAGAACGGGTTGATCAACGAGTCGTCGTTGGTCGGGTCCTCGAAGAACAGCAGGGCCAGCGTGCCGGCATTGCGCAGGCGCAGGCTGGAGGCGTTCTTGTCGACCTTGTAGTTCAGCTCGCGGGCGATGCGCAGGATGCGCTCGCGGGTCTCGGCGTTGACCATCGGGCTGCCGCGCAGGGCCCGCGACACGGTCGGCTGGGAGACCCCGGCCAGGTGGGCGATGTCGAGGGAGGTGGCTTTGCCTTTGATCGTCATGGGCGGGCGGAGCGGGCAGATGGAAGGTGCCCGGGCATGATGCCATGCGCCGACGCGAATGCCCCTCTGAACGTCGGTCGGGGCGCAGGTAAGTCATTGCCGGACAAGGAAATCAGCCTGATCCTTCGGGGCGGTCGGGGTCTCCTGACCGGGCGGACGGCGGCGGCAATGGTAAGATGCGTCGTTCTCGCATTCCCCCAAATTTCACCAGGGGCGGCCCAGCGTACTGCACCCCGCCCGGGGCTGTGCTATCACTGGCGGTCTGCCCCTGGACAACGGACGAAGGTACCTATGGCGCGCGGCATCAACAAAGTCATCCTGGTCGGCAATCTCGGCAACGACCCGGACGTGAAGTACACCCAGGGCGGCATGGCGATCACCCGCATCAGCCTGGCCACCACCAGCGTCCGCAAGGACAAGGATGGCAACCAGCAGGAGCGCACCGAATGGCACCGCGTGGTGTTCTTCGGCAAGCTCGGCGAGATCGCCGGCGAGTACCTGCGCAAGGGCAGCTCGGTCTACGTCGAAGGCAGCCTGCGTTACGACAAGTACACCGGCCAGGACGGCGTGGAGAAGTACTCCACCGATATCATCGCCGATGAAATGCAGATGCTGGGCGGCCGCGGTGAAGGCGGCGGCGGCGGTGGCGGCAACTACGGCGGCGATCGTCCGCAGCGCCAGCAGGCGCCGCGCCAGGAGTACGGCGGCGGTGGCGGCGGCCAGCGTGGTGGCCAGGGCGGTGGCTATGGCAACCAGGGCGGCAACCAGGGCGGCGGTTACGGCAACCAGGGAGGCAACCAGCGTCCGCAGCCGCAGCAGGCGCCGCCGATGGACGACTTCGCTGACGACGATATTCCGTTCTAAGCGCATCTTCGGTGCATCCCGACAAGGGCTCCTGGCATGCCTGCCTGGGGCCCTTGTCGTTCTTGAGGCACTGCCGGGATCCTGTTGTCCGGCGGCGGCCGATGCGGACGTTCCTCGATGTTGTCACCGATTACCGAACACGCCCTGGTCCAGCAGGCAATCAATGAACGCACCCAGCAGGGCGGGGCGGTGCCGCCTGTTCGGGTAGTAAAGAAAAAGCCCGGGGCGCGAGACCGACCAATCCGCCAGTACCCGCACCAGCAATCCCTGGGCCAGCAGTTCCCCCACGCGATCCTGCTCGAAGTGATAGGCGATTCCGAGGCCGGCCAGTGCCGCTGCAATCCCGACGTCAGCGTGATTGGTGACGACAGGACCGTCCACGGCGACCTCCAGGTGGCGGCCTCGCTTCTTGAACTCCCATCGGTACTGCCTGCCGTCACTCTGCAGCCGCCAGTTGATGCAGGCGTGATCCTGCAGGTCCGCCGGAATTCGCGGTGTTCCGCGGCGTGCCAGGTAATCCGGTGACGCCACGGCCACCATGTTCAGGTCCGGGGTGAGGCGGATGGCCACCATGTCCTTCTCGAGCTGACCACCCACGCGGATGCCCGCATCAAACCGGCCACTGACGATGTCGCTGAGCGCGTCGTCGACCACGATGTCGACAACGACATCAGGGTAGGCCTGGTGGAAGCGGGCAAGCCGCGGGGCAATCAGTGTTCTCGCGGCGATGCCCAGCGTATTGATTCGCAGGGTCCCGTTGATCCGTCCGCTCGCTTCGCTGGTTTCAGCGACCGCTACCGCCAACTCCTGGAACAGCGGCGCGATGCGCGCGTACAGTCGTCCGCCACTTGCCGAGGGTGCCACGCTTCGTGTTGTGCGATTCAGAAGGCGGGTGCCGAGACGGCCTTCCAGTTGACGGATGGTCTGGCTCAGGGCCGAGGGCGATACCCCCAGATGTTCCGCCGCCCGCGCGAAGCTCTGACGTTCCACTACCGCCACGAAGGCCTTCAGTTCAGCGAACTCGGATCCGCGCATTATGTAAGATTCGTGACATAACCCATTCGGATTATAGGGCATTCACTTAACCGACCTGCGTGCACATCCTGAGCGCCTCACCACTGCAGGAGCCAGGAATGAATGCGTTGACTCTCCCGGAACCCATCGCCGCGTACTTCGCGGCCGAACATGACCCCGAAGTGCTGGCGCGTTGTTTTGCCGCCCAGGCTGTGCTGAAGGACGACGGGCACACCCTCGTCGGCGTCGACGCCATCAAAGCCTTCCTGGCCGAGGCATCGGCCAAATACAGCGCCACCAGCGTGCCGAGCGCCATCGAACGGCAGGGGAAACACCACGTTGTCCGTGCCATCGTGAGCGGCAACTTCCCCAGCAGTCCGATTCTGCTGAGCTACCGTTTCGAACTGGAACGGGGCCTGATCGCATCGCTGGAGATCACCGCATGAGCTTCGATCTTCAACTCGGTGGCCTGCGGGCCGTGGTGACCGGAGGCACGGCCGGTGTGGGGGCGGCCGTGGTCAGGACCCTCGCCGAGGCCGGGGCCAGGGTGATGACGTCGGCGCGCAGCCTGCCGGCACGCCCGGTGGAAGGAGTCGCCTACGTAGCCGCCGATCTGTCGACGGCCGAGGGCACCGGCATTTTCGCCCACGCCGTGCTGCAGGCATGGGGCGGCGCAGACATCCTGGTCAATGTGCTGGGGGGATCAAAGACACCTGGCGGCGGCTTCGCAGCGATCAGTGATGCGCACTGGCTTGCCGAGCTGAACCTGAATCTGATGCCGGCGGTGCGTCTGGATCGTGCCTTGCTGCCATCCATGCTCGCGCAGCGCGCTGGCGTGATCATCCACGTCAGTTCGATCCAGCGCATGCTGCCTCTGCCGGAGTCCACCACCGCGTATGCCGCCGCCAAAGCGGCACTCACGACCTACAGCAAGTCGCTTTCACGAGAGGTCACCCCCAAGGGCGTGCGGGTGTTGAGCGTAGCGCCGGGCTGGATCGAGACAGAAGCATCCCGGGAATTTGCAGAGCGGATCGCGGCAGAAGCGGGAACCGATTATGAAGGTGGCAAGAGGCTGGTCATGGACTGGCTCGGCGGGATCCCGGTGGGACGGCCCGCGGCACCGCAGGAGGTGGCCGATCTGATTGTGTTCCTGGCGTCTCCCCGGTCGGCGTCGATTGCCGGAACGGAGTATCGGATCGACGGCGGCACGATTTCGACGCTGTAGCCAACAGGCGTCGTCCTGCTCCCACCGCCAGAAGGAAAGCCTCGCTCACGCGGGGCTTTTGTTTGCCAGGTCGGCTGCGGAGTTGTGCCTCGCAGCATTGATTTTCGTGCACTGCGACTTGCAAACACACAAATTCCTCCCCTATGGTGCAATCGATTGCATTGCAGTGAATCCTCAGTGCTTGATGTCGGTTGGGAGGCCGGCAGATGGATGTCCATCCATTCGATCAGACCGGCCCCGGCGATGGGCATCACGCGACGCGACGCGCTACGCCTTGCGGTTGCCGGCGGCATTGGCCTGGGGGCTGCAGGTGTGCTCCCTGCATTCGCGGCCGATGCCCCCCTCAAAGGCACCTTGAAGCACTCCGTCGCCCGTTGGACCTTCCCGCAGCTGTCGGTTGCCCAGCTCTGCGCGACGGTGAAGGACATCGGTTTCGCCGC
Organism: Stenotrophomonas maltophilia group sp. RNC7; assembly: GCF_030910085.1. Taxonomy (NCBI): domain Bacteria; kingdom Pseudomonadati; phylum Pseudomonadota; class Gammaproteobacteria; order Lysobacterales; family Lysobacteraceae; genus Stenotrophomonas; species Stenotrophomonas maltophilia group sp. RNC7. The sequence goes on from NZ_JAVFVN010000809.1 coordinate 20,087, forward strand.
GATCGACCTGGTCGGTCCCGAAGACTGGCCCACGCTGAAGGCCCACGGCGTCTACAGCTCGATGTGCAACGGCGCGGAGCTGGGCCTGACCAAGGGTTTCGCCGGCCGCGAGTTCCATGACCAGCTGGTAGAGCGCTACACGCGGCACATCGATCTGGTGGCCGATGCCGGTTACCGACATCTCATCTGCTTCTCCGGCAACCGCAATGGCATGGACCCCCACGACGGCTTGGCCAATGCCGAAGCCGGCCTCAAGCGCATCCTCGGGCATGCCGAGAAGCGCGGCGTCGTGCTGGTGATGGAACTGCTGAACTCCAGGGTCGATCATCGCGACTACCTGTGCGACCACTCCGCATGGGGCGTGGAGCTGTGCCAGCGGCTCGGCTCGGACAATTTCGGCCTGCTCTACGACATCTACCACATGCAGATCATGGAGGGCGACATCATCGCCACCATCGGAAAACACCATGCCTGTTTCAAGCACTACCACACCGCAGGCGTGCCCGGCCGGAACGAGATCGGAGACCAGCAGGAGCTCAACTATCCGGCCATCTGCCGCGCGATCCGCGACACCGGTTTCAAGGGGTATCTGGCGCAGGAGTTCATGCCTGCCGCGCCCGATCCCGTTGCTTCATTGCGCGAGGCGATCCGCCTCTGCGACGTCTGAAACGATATCCACCCAGGTGAGAGACCCATGGCAGATAATCACTACGACGCCATTGTTGTTGGCTCGGGAATCAGTGGCGGCTGGGCAGCGAAGGAGCTGACCGAGAAGGGCCTGAAGGTCCTGATGCTGGAACGCGGGCGCAACATCGAGCACGTCAAGGACTACGTCAATGCGATGAAGGAAGCGTGGGACTTCCCGCATCGCAACCGGCCGACGCAGGCGATGAAGGCCGCTTTTCCGGTGCTGATGCGCGACTACGGCCTCGCCGAGAACCTGGAAGGAATGTGGGCCAACGAGCAGGACTCACCCTACATCGAAACCAAGCGTTTCGACTGGTTCCGCGGCTACCACGTCGGTGGCCGTTCGCTGTTGTGGGGCCGTCAGAGCTACCGCTTCTCCGACCTGGATTTCGAGGCGAACCTCAAGGAGGGCATCGCCACCGATTGGCCGATCCGCTATGCCGACATCGCGCCGTGGTACGACCATGTGGAAAAGTTCGCCGGCATCGCCGGCACGCGCGAGGGACTGGACGTGCTGCCGGATGGTGAGTTCCTGCCGCCGATCCCGTTGAACATCGTCGAAAAGGATGTGGCCGCGCGTATCAAGAAGGCCTTCGGCGGAACGCGCCATATGATCCACTCGCGCACCGCCAACATCACCCAGCCGATGCCCGAGCAGGGGCGCGTCAACTGCCAGTACCGCAACAAGTGCATCCTTGGCTGCCCCTTCGGTGCCTACTTCTCGACTCAGGCGGCAACGTTGCCGGCGGCGATGAAGACCGGCAACCTGACCCTGCGGCCGTTCTCGATCGTCAAGGAAGTGCTCTACGACAAGGATCGCAAGCGCGCGCGTGGCGTGGAGGTGATCGACGCCGAGACCGGGCAGACCTACCAGTACACGGCCAAGGTCATCTTCCTCAACGCATCGTCCTTCAACTCGACCTGGCTGCTGATGAACTCGGCCACCGATGTCTGGGAGGGGGGGCTGGGTTCTTCGTCGGGCGAGCTGGGGCACAACGTGATGGACCATCATTTCGGTGCGGGCGCCTCGGGCCGGGTCGAGGGCTACGAAGACAAGTACTACTTCGGCCGCCGTCCCTGCGGCTTCTACATTCCGCGGTTCCGCAATGTCGCCGCCGACAAGCGTGGCTATCTGCGCGGCTTCGGCTACCAGGGCGGTGCCAGCCGCACCGGCTGGTCGCGCGAGATCGCCGAGCTGAACATCGGTGCCGACCTGAAGGAGGCGCTGACCGTGCCCGGTGACTGGCGCATCGGCATGACCGGATTCGGTGAAATGCTGCCGCACCACGACAATACGATCCGCCTGGACCACGACCACAAGGACAAGTGGGGGCTGCCGGTGCTGGCGATGGACGTCGCCATGCGCGCCAACGAACTGGCCATGCGCAAGGACATGGCCGCCGATGCCGCCGAGATGCTGGAGGCGGCCGGCGTCAAGGACGTGAAGATGCACGACAACGACTATGCCCCGGGCAAGGGCATCCACGAGATGGGGACCGCGCGCATGGGACGTGATCGGAAGAGCTCGGTATTGAACCAGCACAACCAGGTATGGGATGCACCCAACGTCTATGTGACTGATGGTGCCTGCATGACCTCCAGCGCCTGCGTGAATCCTTCGTTGACCTACATGGCGCTGACCGCGCGCGCGGCCGACCACGCCGTGCGCGAACTGAAAGCGGGGAACCTGTGATGGATCGCCGCGAACTGCTGAAGATGATCGTCGCCGCCACCGGTGCGGCCATGGTCGGCCTGCCTGCGCTGGTGCAAGGCAAAGCGCCAGCGGCCGGGGCGATGGTTCCGTTCTCCGATGCCGATATCGGCACGCTGGACGAGATTGCCGAGACCATCCTGCCGCGGACCCGGACACCCGGGGCGAAAGACGCGGGCGCCGGTGCGTTCATGGCGACGTTCGTCAGCGACTGCTACACCGCCAGGCAGCAGGCGGTGTTCCGCGCCGGGCTGGCGGACATCGACAAGCGCGCCGGTGGCCGCTTCGTGTCGCTCACGCCGGAGGCGCGCACCGGATTGCTGCGTACACTGGATGCCGAAGCCAAGGCGCGCAATGCAGACGTGACCGAGACCGGAACGCCCGAAGAGGGCGAAGCCATGCCGCATTACTTCACGATGATCAAGCAGCTGGCCATCTTCGGCTTCTTCACCTCCAAGGTCGGTGCGACCGGGGTGCTGCAGTACGTCGCCGTGCCGGGGCGCTACGACGGTGACCTCGCCTATGTCCCCGGCACACCTGCCTGGGGGACCAGCTGATGGACACCAACCTGATGATCCGCCCTGCGTTGATCACCGCCGGCCTGCTGGCCGCTGCATCTGCGTTCGCACAGGACAGTGCCGACGCTGTGCGTGACCCGAAGAAGACGGAAGTGTGGACCCCTGTGCCCGCGACCGTGGCAACGCCACCCGGCAAGGCACCGTCCGATGCGATCGTGCTGTTCGATGGCAAGGATCTCTCCGCGTGGGAATCGGAGCAGGGTGGCCGCGTGCCCTGGAAGGTTGCCGGAGGCGCCATGACGGTTGTTCCGGGCAGCAAGGGCATCCGTACCCGGCAACCCTTCTGCGATGTCCAGCTGCATGTCGAATGGCGTACGCCCACCGAAACGAAGGGCTTCGACGGCCAGAACCGGGGCAACAGCGGGATCTTCCTGCAGGGACTCTATGAGTTGCAGGTACTCGACAGCTACCACAACCCGACCTACGCCAATGGCCAGGCGGGTTCGATCTACAAGCAGGCCATGCCACGGGTGAACGCCTCGCGCGCACCGGGCCAGTGGCAGGTCTACGACATCCTCTGGAAGGCCCCGCGCTTCTCGCCGGGCGGCGGCCTGACGTCGCCCGCACGGATCACCGTGCTGCACAACGGCGTGCTGGTACAGGACGACACCGTGCTGGCGGGCAGGACCGAATACATCGGTGCGCCTTCGTACGCACCGCATGGGTGCGCGCCGCTGTATCTGCAGGAACATGACTCCAGGGTCAGCTACCGCAACATCTGGGTGCGCGAGCTGTAGCGCCCACCCGCTACTTCGCCAGGTAGCTGGCGATGTCATCGATCTCCTGCTGTGACAGCTGCGGGAAGGGGGGCATCAGACCGCCGCCCTTCCTGATCCTGTCCTTGACCTGGGCGGGCTGCAGCCGCTTGCCGACATCGGTGAGCGCCGGGAACGTCGGCGGTACACCGGTGCGTTCAGCACCGTGGCAGGCGGTGCAGTGCTGGGCGTAGAGTTTCGCGCCGGCGGCCGGGTCGTCCTTGGCCCACGCTGCCGTCGCAACGTTCATGCCGCCCAGGGCCACGGCCACTGCCAGGATCATTTTCATGTGGGGCTCCTTGATGCGTCAGCGGTGGGCACGGGTGGGCGGGTTGGTGGTCAGGTGTTCACGCAGGTAGTCTGCGCCGGCCTGGATGACCTTGGCCGGGTCGCGTGGCTGGTCGTGTTCGACGATGTACCACTGCACGCCAGCGGTGGCGGCGGCCGGCAGGATCGCGTCCCAGTCCAGCACGCCCTGGCCGACCGCAGCGAATCCACCTTCGTCTTCGGCCTGGCCCTTGGGCGCATTGTCCTTGGCGTGTACCGCAAACATGTGGCCGCGGAACTTGCCAAGCATCACGGCCGGGTCCAGGCCCGCGCGCGCGACCCAGGCCAGGTCCAGTTCGGTCTGCAGCTCGGGGCCGGCGGCGTCGAACAGCAGCTCCAGTCCGGTCCTGCCATTGAAGTCGACCAGCTCGAAGTCGTGGTTGTGGTAGGCCAGCTGCATCCCCTTGCCACGCACCTGCCTGGCAATCCGGCCCAGCTCCCGGCCCAATGCGGTCCAGCCGGCGGCATCGCGCGGACGGTCCTTCTGGTCCAGGTAGGGCACCACCAGCGTGCTGTTGCCAATCGAGCGGTTGAAGGCCACCACGGCATCCAGGTTGTCGCGCAGCTCGGCCAGCTGAACGTGCGACGAAACCGCTTTGATCGAGTAACGGTCCAGCAACTGTTTCAGTTCCGCAGCGCTTGCATTCTGCGTACCGACGGTCTCCACCGCACGCACGCCCGCGTCGTGGACGATCTTCAGCTGCTGGTCGAGCGGGCCGGCGTTGCGCAGCGTGTACATCTGCACGGCGATGGGCTTCTGCGCACCGGCTGTGTTTCCTGCGAAGGCGGGCAGGGCGGCGAGCAGCAGGACGAGGATTGCAGTTCTACGGACAGGGATGTTCATCAACAGGTCCTCCCGGGATTCAACCGATGGCGGTCCAGGTGCGTGACCTGGCCGATGCAATGACACGATCGACGATCCGCGCCGAGCGCAGGCCGTCTTCGAAGGTGGGCAGGCCCTGCGGCCGCTCGCCTTCAATGGCGCGATAGGTGTCGGCCACGAACGCTTCGAAGCACTGCCCGTAGCCCTGCGCGTGCCCCGCTGGCAGCGGCGACAACCGGCGTTGTTCGGCACTGCCGGCGCCCGGGCCGCGCACGAAGATTTCCTCGCGCTGCTCGGGCAGGCCGATCCACAGCCGCTCGGCATCCTCCTGGTTGAACGCCACGCTGGCGTTGGCGCCGTCGATCTCGAACCAGAGCCGGTTGTGGCGTCCGGCCGAGACCTGGCTGACCGTCAATGACGCCAGCGTGCCCGCGCCGGTCCTGAACATCGCTGCGGCCACGTCCTCGCTCTCGACCGCTTGCTTTGCGCCGTCTGTCGCCGGCGTGCTGAAACTCTGGGAGGTGGTTGCGCTGCGCTCGGGGATCACCGTGGCAAACGCCGCGTTCACTTCGGCGAAGCACTCGCCGCTGACCCATTCAACCAGGTCGCACCAGTGCGACCCGATGTCAGCGAACACGCGCGATGTGCCACCCAGTGCCGGGTCAACCCGCCAGTTGTTGCTGGCCGGGTCCAGCAGCCAGTCCTGCAGGTAGCTGCCATGGATCAGGTGCAGTGGCCCCAGGTCGCCCTGCGCGATGCGTGCACGTGCCTCGCGGACCACCGGGTGGTAGCGGTAGACGAAGGGGACGGTGGCGACCAATCCGGTCGAGGCGGCCAGCGCCGCCAGCGCCTGCGCATCGTCCAGCGTCGTCGCCAACGGTTTCTCGCAGATCACGTGCTTGCCGGCGTCCAGTGCGGCCTGCGCCATCGCGCGGTGCAGGTGGTTGGGCGTGCAGATGTGCACGACCTGTACCTGGGGATCAGCGACGACGTCCTCGATATCGCGATAGGCGCGCGGGACATTCCACGCGTGCGCCACCTCGCGCGCGCGCTGCGGCGACGAGGCGGCCACGCCGCGCACCTCGGCGCCCGCCAGCAGTGCCGCGCGGCGATGCACCGCGCCGATCATGCCGGTACCAACGATGGCGATTCCAAGCGGGGGCATCGGCCGGTCTCCTCAGGGTGTGGACGACGCGGCCGCCGCTACCGGGCGGTCGCGGAACAGCAGCAGGAAGGCGATCAGCACTACCAGTGCCACGCCGGCCGGGAACAACCAGATCTGCTGCCAGTCCGGGCCCGCTGCAGTGGTGAAGTGCTCCACTACCGCGCCGGACAGGAAGGTGCCGATCAGCATGCCCACGCCATAGGTGGCCAGGGTGATGAAGCCCTGCGCGCTGCTGCGCGCGGCGGGGCCGGCGTGGGCATCGGTGTAGATCTGGCCGGTGACGAAGAAGAAGTCGTAGCAGATGCCATGCAGTACGATGCCGATCACAAGCAGGGAGAAGCCACTGCCCGCATCGCCGAAGGCGAACAGCGCGTAGCGCACGACCCAGGCCGCCATGCCGACCGCCAGCATGGTCTTCACCCCCAGCCGCACGAACAGGAACGGCATGGCCAGCATCAGCAGCACTTCGGACACCTGGCCCAGCGACTGCAGGCCGGCCGCGCCCTGCACGCCCAGGTCGTTGAGATACGGATTGGTGAAGTTGTAGTAGAACGACAACGGGATGCAGATGGCGATGGAGGCCAGGAAGAACACCAGGTAGGCGCGCGACTTCAGCAGCCGCAACGAATCCAGTCCCAGGATCTGCCCCAGCCCGGCATCGCGCTGCTGTGCCAGTGGCGGCGTGTGCGGCAGGGTGAACGCATACAGGCCCAGCACCAGCGATGCCGCCGCCGCCATCCGGAAGGTCAGTTCAAGCCGATGCGCCTGTTCCCAGCCCAGCCAGCCGATCAGCACCCCTGCGACGATCCAGCCGACGCTGCCGGCCACGCGTACCAGCGGGAACTGCTTCTCCGGCGATTGCATGTGCCGCATCGCCACGCTGTTGGCCAGTGCCAGCGTCGGCATGAACAGCAGCATATAGCCCATGACGCACGCGGAAAACACGCTGAAGCTGGTGGCGGTGGACGCCAGCCACATCAGCACCGCGCCGGCCAGGTGCAGTACCGCCAGGATGCGCTGCGCCGCGAAATAGCGGTCTGCGATCAGGCCGACCAGGAACGGTGCCACGATGGCACCGATGGACTGGCTGAGAAACGCCGTTGCCACCTGGCTTGCGCTGGCCTGCAGCGGGCCCTGTACCAGGTAGGTGCCCAGGGTGACGAACCACGCCCCCCAGATGAAGAACTGCAGAAACATCATCGCGCCCAGGCGCGACATGGCGTGCGTCATGGCTTGCCCTCCCGGGGCGGTCTTGGCTCAGATTCCCAGCATGCGGCGCAGTGATCCAGCGTCCGTGGCGCTCCCGGCAAAGTCGTCGAAGGCGCGTTCGGTTACATGGATGATGTGATCGCGGATGAAGGCGGCACCCTCGCGCGCGCCGTCCTCCGGGTGTTTCAGGCAGCACTCCCACTCCAGCACCGCCCAGCCGGGGAAGTCGTACTGGGCGAACTTCGAGAAGATCGCCTTGAAGTCGATCTGGCCGTCACCGGGTGAGCGGAACCGGCCCGGACGATCGATCCAGTCCTGGTAGCCGCCATACACGCCACTGCGCGCGCTGGGGCGATACTCCGCGTCCTTGACGTGGAAGATGCCGATGCGGGCGTGGTAACGGTCGATGAAACCGAGGTAATCCATCTGCTGCAGCAGCAGGTGGCTGGGGTCGTACAGGATCTTCGCGCGGAGATGATGGTCGACCTCATCGAGGAAGCGCTCGAAGGTCGCACCGTCATGCAGGTCCTCGCCCGGGTGGATCTCGAAGCACAGGTCCACGCCGCAGGCATCGAACACATCCAGGATCGGGCGCCAGCGGCGGCCGAGTTCGGCGAAGGCTTCTTCCACCAGGCCCGGCGGGCGCTGCGGCCACGGATAGAAGTAGGGCCAGGCCAGCGCACCGGAGAACGTGGCGTGCGCGCTCAGCCCGAGGCGCTGGCTCGCCTGCGCGGCGAGCCGCAGCTGCTCCACGGCCCAGGCCTGGCGCGCGGGCGGGTTGCCGCGCACGTCTACGGGTGCGAATCCGTCGAACAGGCTGTCGTAGGCGGGATGGACCGCGACCAGTTGCCCCTGCAGATGAGTCGACAGTTCGGTGATCTGCAGACCGTGCCCGGCCAGCATGCCGGCAACATCGTCGCAGTACGCCTGGCTGCGTGCCGCCTCGGCCAGATCGAACAGGTGGGGCGCGGAGGTGGGAACTTGTACGCCAGAATAGCCCAGACCCGCGGCCCACCCGGCCAGCGTATCCAGCCGATCAAAAGGAGCTGTGTCGCCGATGAACTGCGCCAGGAACAGCGCTGGACCCTTGAGCGTCTTCAACGTGATTCGCCCTCGATGCAATCGATTGCATTATCCTAGCAGGGGCGCACGCAGGACCTGTTGTGCACTGCACAGCGGACAGGAGAACTAACGCCATGGCCACCATCTACGACATCGCCAGGCACGTCGGCGTCTCCGCAGGCACGGTGTCACGGGCGCTTTCCCGGCCAGACAAGGTGCTGCCGGCCACCCGTGCGCGCATCGAGCAGGCCGCCGCCGCATTGGGCTATGTGCCCAACACGGTGGCCCGCACGCTCAAGACCCAGCGCAGCGGCAAGATCCTGGTCACCGTCCCGGACATCGCCAATCCGTTCTTCGCACAGATCCTGCAGGGTGCGGAGGAGGCCGCGCAGGCGGTCGGCTACGCGGTTCTGCTGGGCGATACCCAGCATCAACCCGATCGTGAGGAGCGCTACGCACAGATGCTCCGGCGCAATGAGGCCGACGGCATGATCGTGCTGGGCCATCGCCTGCCACCGACCGCGCGCGAAATCGTCGAGCAGCGCGGCGCAGCTGCGCCGGTGGTCAATGGATGCGAGTTCGACCCCGCACTGGGCATCCCCAGCGTCCATATCGACAACGCGGCCGCCGCACGCGCGGTGATGGAGCACCTGTACGGCCTGGGGCACGAACGGATCGCCGTGGTCGGCGGGCCACCTGACAACCCCCTGCACCAGCAGCGGCTGGAAGGGGTCCGGGCCGCCGGCAAGGCGCGGGGTCGCCTGCGCCAGCTGAGCATCGTGCCCGGGGACTTTTCCGTTGAGTCCGGGCATGCGGCGGTGATGGCGCTGCTGGACGGCACGCCCGTGCCGACCGCGGTGTTCTGCTTCAGCGACCAGATGGCACTGGGGGCACTGGCGGCCTGTCGCGACCGGGGCATCCGCGTTCCGGAAGCGCTCTCCATCGTCGGCTTCGACGACCTGGCCTCTTCGCGTTATCTCACCCCGCCGCTGACGACCATCCGGCAGCCGATGCGTGAAATCGGTGAGCGCGCGGTCAACCTGCTGCTCGCCATCATCGAACAGGTCGATGTACCGCTTCAGCAGACGCTGGAGTTCAGCTTCATGCTGCGCGGTTCGACAGCGGCGCCTGGGCGGTAGCGCAGGCGAGGCAGGGCAGCCGGAGCAGGGCGGCCGGCCCGCGCGTCGTGCCGCGACCTTGATCCCGAATTGACGCAAAGCTGTCAGACTCATCGCAGGCAGCCCGGCAAGGGCCGTGGCAGCAGGTGCGATCGCGCAAGGGGGGGGCAATGCCATTCTTCACCGATTCGGCGGAAGGCGCGGTCGAAGGCATTGGCGCGGCACGTCGCATCGGCTGGATGCGTTTCGTCGGCAATGCACTGGGGGCAATCCCCATCGCTTCGATCATCCTCGAGCGCCACGATGGGCCGCTGGCGTGGGTCCTGCTGCTGCTCAACGCGCTGGCGTGGCCTGCGCTGGCATTGATGCTGACCCAGCGCTCCGGCCAGCCCGCGCTCGTCCAGTTCCGCTGCATGGTGGCCGACTCCTTTTTCGGTGGTGGCTGGATCGCCTTCATGGCGTTGAGCGCGGTGCCCAGTGCACTGTTCGCCGCACTGCTGGTGGCCGACAAGATCGCTGCCGGTGGCGTTCGCCTGGCGATGCGCGCCACGCTGGCCCTGATGCTGGGCTTCGCTCTCACCTGGTGGGTGCTCGGCTTCCCTTACCAGCCGGTCACCTCGCAGCGCACGATCGTGCTGAGTGTCCCGTTCCTGTTCGTGTATGGCATCGGCCTGAGCATTCTCAGCTGGCAGCTGGCGCGCCGGGTCAAATCGCAGAACCGCCAGCTGCAGCGTCTCAGCCGGATGGACCCGCTGGTCGAGCTGGCCAACCGTGGCTTCCTGATCCTGCGTGCGCAGCAGGCGCTGGACCGGGCACAGGGCCAGGGCGGGTTTGCCTGCCTGCTGATGCTCGATGTGGACGACTTCAAGCGCATCAATGACTCGCATGGCCACCGCGCCGGTGACGAGGTGCTGCGGCATATCGCGGCGACATTGCGCACCGTTGCCCGGCCCGGTGATACGCCCGCGCGCCTGGGGGGCGATGAGTTCGTCGTGCTGCTGCGCGACTGCGCGCCCGTCGATGCGATGCACGTGGCCGAGCGGGTGCGCCTGCACCTGCTCGAGGCCGCGCGGCAGGCCACGCCGGGTGTGGAATTCAGCGTCAGTATCGGCATTGCGGCCACGCCGCGTGGCGGCAGTGTCGAGGACTGGTTGGCACTGGCCGACCGCGCGCTGTACCACGCCAAGCGCCAGGGCAAGAACACCGCCAGCTACGGCGAGTGAGCGCGCGTGGGGACGGCACGGCTGCCGCCGAACGAGGATGAAATACCCATTCATCCTGCACGCGGAATCGGCACGCCAATCCTCTACCATGGGCCACCCCGCCCGGACGCGCTCCCATGCAAGACGCTCTCGTTGCCCAGCCCAAGCCCCCCATTCCAAGGATCGCGGCGTGGCTGATGATGCTGCTGGGCATGTGGCTGGCGCTGAAACTGGGCCTGGTGGTCACCCTTCTGTCCGGCCTGCTGGTGTTCCAGCTGACCCACCTGCTGGCTTCCACCGTGGAAGGCAGGCTGCCGCCGGGACGCGCACGGGCAATCGCCGTGATCGTGCTGTCGGCGATCATCATCAGCGCGCTGGTGCTGGCCGGGATCGGCGTGGCCTCGTTCTTCCGCAACGAGACCGGTGGCCCGGATGCTTTGCTGGCGCGCCTGATGGAGATCCTCAACACCTCGCGGCACCAGGTGCCGGCGCTGCTGCAACCCTACATTCCCGAAGACATGCCAGCGCTGCGCGCGGCGCTGAACGACTGGGCCGCCGAGCATCAGCGCCAGCTGGGCGTGGCCGGTACCTCGGTGGTCCAGGTGGGTGTTCGCGTGCTGATCGGCATGGTGCTGGGTGCGATGATCGCACTGTATGACGAACTGCCGCTGCCGAAGATGGGTCCGCTGGCGCAGGAGCTGGTCGGGCGCACCAGCCGCCTGGCCACCGCGTTCCGCCAGGTGGTGTTCGCGCAGGTGAAGATCTCGCTGCTGAACACCGTGTTCACCGCGATCTTCCTGCTGGGCGTGCTGCCGTTGTTCGGAGTGCACCTGCCGCTGTCCAAGACCCTGGTGCTGATCACCTTCCTGGCCGGCCTGCTACCGGTGGTGGGCAACATCATCTCCAACACGATCATCACCATCGTCGCACTGTCGGTCTCGTTCTACGTGGCGGTGGCGGCGCTGCTGTACCTGATCGTGATCCACAAGCTGGAGTACTTCCTCAACGCGCGCATTGTCGGTGGCGAAATCCAGGCGCGTGCCTGGGAGCTGCTGCTGGCCATGCTGGTGATGGAGGCGGCCTTCGGCCTGCCGGGCCTGGTCGCCGCGCCGGTGTTCTATGCCTACGTGAAGCGCGAACTGGTCGACCAGCGCTGGATCTGACGCGGCGGGGCATGACGTATTTGTCCCGATTCGAGTGTCCGCGCGGCCTTGTCGGTGCGTTCGCGGCGGGCACGGTGTACCGACGGCCACGGTTGGCCCGCTAGCGGCTTGGCGCCTGTGCAGACGGTCGCTACAGTGTTCCGCACGACAGGGGAAATGTGCATGGCCCGCAAGGCGTCGCCCATCGGATTGCGGACCTGGGTCTGGATCCTGGCCGGGCTGTTCGTAGTCTGTACGCTGCCGCTGATGGCCATCGCACTGGTGCAGGGCACGCTGCGCTTCACCGCCGCCGAGGACAACCTGGTCAGCCTGCGCCGGCTGCAGCAGACCTTCGACCTGGCCAACCGGGTGTCGGCCGAGCGCGGCCCCGCCAACAGCCTGCTGGGAGCCAATACGGCCGATGCGGCCGAACAGGCGCGGCTGGCCGCGCAGCTGGCGGTTGCGCGCAAGCGGGTCGACACCGCCCTGCTGCAACTGGACACCGTGTTCAAGGCCGATCCGGGCGTGGTCGACGAACATGGGCTGCTGGCCGACGCGCGACGTCGCCTGCAGTCGGCGCGGGCCGCGGTGGACCAGGTGGCGGCACAGCCGCACGACGCGCGCCGGGTGGAAGACGTGGAGCGCGCGATCAGCAGCATGTTCGCCGTGGTCGATCGCCTGCACGTGTTGACCTCGACGCAGATCAGCGTGCTGGTCAGTGCCGACCGCGAAGCGGCGATCCCGGCGATGCAGGGCCAGGTGCTGATCGACCTGCGCGAGCATGGCGGCCGCCTGGCCTCGAACGTGATGGCGCCGGTGGCGGTACCGGGGGCCTGGCGTGACGAACAGGTGCGGGCGGCATTGCAGACCGAAGGCCGCCTGCTGGAACTGTGGCGGCTGGCAGGCAGCCATGACGCCGTGTTCCGCAGCGATCCGACGCTGTCCTGGCATTGGGACATGGCACGCCGGCAGTTCTTCGGCGAATCGCTGCCGATGATCGAACGGCTGATCGAAGATGGACGGCGTGGCGTGTCGCCGCCGTGGACCGCCGCCGAGTTCACCACGCGCTACGTACCGACCCTGCGGTCGCTGGAAGCGCTGCGTGACGGTTACCTGAGCGTGTCCATCGCCCGTTTCGAGCGCACCCGCAACCGCGAAGCGACGCGCCTGGTGGTGCTGGTGGCGACGGTGCTTGGCACGCTGGTGGTGCTGGGCGTGGCGCTGCGCATTGCCCATCTGCAGATCCTGCGGCCGCTGCTGCAGGCACAGAAGCAGGTGATCCAGATCGCCTCGGAAGCGCCCGGCCCGGAACAGCACGTGACCCACCCGCTGGCCGAGATGCAGCGCCTGTTCGATGCCATCGAAGTGCTGCGCGAGAAGTCGCGCGAGCGCTCGGCATTGACCAGCGAGCTGCGCCAGCTGGCCGGCACCGATGAACTGACCGGGTTGTTGAACCGGCGCGCGCTGGACCAGAGGGTGCAGCAGCGCCATGCCGACGGTGGCAACAGCGCGGTGGTGATCCTGCTGGACATCGATCGCTTCAAGGCCATCAACGACGGCCATGGGCATGCTGCTGGGGACCAGGTGCTGGTGCAGGTGGCACAGCTGCTGCAGCGCCACCTGCGCCGCAGCGACAGCATCGCCCGCTACGGTGGCGAGGAATTCCTGGTGCTGCTGGCCGACGGCGATCTGGACGGCGGCCGCCAGTTGGCCGAGTCGCTGCGCGTGGCCATGCGGCAGCTGGACATCGCACTGGCCGCAGGCAACGTGCTGCGGGTCACTGCCAGCTTCGGCGTAGCCGAGGGGGGCACCGATGCGCTGGGCTGGCGCACCCTGCTGCGCGCCGCCGACGCGGCCATGTACCAGGCCAAGGCGCAGGGCCGCGACCGCGTGCGGGTGGCCGGCGGCGGCCGCAACGCACGTTGAGGACACGCATCAGCCGATGCGCGCATGCACGCGCCGCAGCGTGCGCGCGATCATCCGGCGCGCGATGGGACGCGGCATCGAGAGCCCGCGCCAGCGCAGCGCACCCACCCGGAAGGTGGCGCTGGCGGTAGCCAGTACCTTGCCGGCCGGGTCGGTCAGCCAGCCACGGGTGAAGGCGATGCTGCCCTTGCTGTGCTCGACTTCGCCCCAGCCGATGATCAGCCCCGGCCGTGCCGGGTTGACGAAACTGGTCTTGGATTCCACCGTGACCGCGATGCGGTTGGCTGGCAGGGTGGCGTAGATCGCCGGCCCCATGCAGTCGTCCAGCATCGCTGACAGGAATCCGCCCTGCACGTTGCCCATCGGGTTGGTGAGCACCGTCCCGGCGTCGAACTCGACCTGGATGCGACGCAGTGCATCGTCATAGCCGATGAAGCGCCAGCCGAGCAGGGTGCCGGCCTGGGAACGTGGAAGATCACCGTTGACCACGCTGTAGAAGATCGATTCGGGGTTCATCGTGGAGCCTCGTGGGGGAGGGGAGAGAAAGGGAACTCACTGCGGTAGCGACAACAGCGCCAGCACGAATCCGATGACCGACAGCAGCACCACCGCGGCGCCGGCGGGTACCGGAGTACGCGCACCGGTGCGTCGCCGCACGCCGGACGCAACCAGGACCGGCGGCAGGGTGGCGACCAGACAGAACAGCTGGAACGCCAGCAGCTGCGGCAGTGCCAGGTGACCCCCGAAGAAGATCAGCCAGGCCAGCATCGCGCCGGCGCCGGCCAGCGCGATCCAACCGGCGCCGACCACGCGGATGAGTGCCATCAGCAGCACCTGCATGCGCGGGTCGATCTCCGCCCACGGCCTGCCCACGGCCTGGCCGTGGTAGGGCATGAAGTCGGAGCGTTTCAGATAGGCCGCAGCAAACAGCGAGACAATGAAGAACGCCAACAGATAGCAGCCGAACGCGAGCCAGGCGAACAGATCCATGTGGAGGCCATGCGGTTGGGGAGGAGTCGCCGCGTGCACGCCGGCTGCCATGCCGGTCGTGCCACGGGGTTGCGCGATTCTCGGGCACGCCCCTGTTAGCTGGGTGTGGTGCTCCGCAGGGGCGTTCCTCTATCTGCTTTTAACGTAAGCATGGCGGTGTGGAGTGCGTCACGCCCGGACCATGCGCCGTATCTCGTTTCCCGTGAAGAGGCCGCAAGTGCTCATCCACTTTCCGGTCACCGCTCTGCGCAGACGCTGGGCGTCCCTCCGATCAAGGACCGCGCCGTGACCGAGCTCACCCTCCCAGAACTTGCCAAGAAAATGGCCGGCATCGATTTCACGATGCTGCAGACCCACGCCAGTGGAGAAATTGCCGGTCGCCCCATGAGCAACAACGGTGACGTGGACTATGACGGTGACAGCTGGTTCTTCACCATGGAAGACACCGACATGGTGCGCGAGATCGAGGCTGACCCCACCGTCGCACTGGGTTTCTCCGGCAGCAAATCGCTGCTGGGCAAGCCGCCGCTGTTCGTGCACGTGCAGGGAAGGGCGGCGCTGGTGCGCGATCGGGCCACGATGCGCGAGCACTGGGTGAAGGACCTGGAACGGTGGTTCGAACAGGGAGTGGATACACCGGGACTGGTACTGATCCATGTGCGCGCCAGCCGTATCCACTACTGGGATGGCGAGGACGAGGGCGAAATCGTGATCTAACCGGAACCGCTCAGCGCCCGGCGCATCGCGTTCCAGGGTCAGCAGTGCGTAGGGTGTGCTGCCGAATCCCCAAGATTGGCCAGGTCCGGTGCCAAGGCGTGCTCCACCGCACGACGCAGCAGTGCCGGCGCGACATAGCGCCGGTGCCCGACGTCGATCAGTGCCATGTACATGCCGCCGAACGCATTGAGGGTCTGCACGCGTGAGCCCAGGCTGACCTCGACATGTCCATTGCTACGCCGCTGCACGCGCACGCTGCTGCGGAAACGCAGGTGCCGATCGTCGGCGCCGAGCAGGACTTCGGCGTCGTTGTCCTGCGTATCGATGTGCGAATCCAGCACCGGAAATCGACCAGCGAACAACCGGCTGTGATCGGTAGACAGCAGTGACGACACCGGGCATCCCAGCGGCGACGTGCGCAACCGCAACGGTGCCACCAGTCGGTTTCGCAGCGCCATCAGATAGCCTACGCCGCTGGGTGGATTGCGCAGGAAGCCGTCCAGTACATCGGCCAGCAGTGCCGATGCGGAACGGTGGATCACCTGCGAGGGTTCCAGGCACAGGGTGGTCAGGTCCTGGTAGTGGCTGTGCGGTAGCGCTGTGGGCAGCAGGCCATCGGTGGCGGCGGGCCGCGAATGGATGGGATAGGCCGGTGTGGCGCGTTCGACGAACCCGCGCAGCGGCCGCACGGGGATGCGGCGCAGCGGGCCGAGCAGGGCACGGGTACGCGCGCACAGGTGTGCGCACAGGCTGGGAGGCGCCGCCTGCAGCGACAGTCGCAACAGCGGTGCCGCCGCAAGCGAGGTGCCCGAAGGCCAGTGCGATTCCGGAAGCACCTCGGTCAGGCTGGGGATATCGGCAGCATTGCGCTCCACCTGTGCACGCGCCTGCTCGCTCATCGAGCCGGCCAGTTCATTGCTGTGGCAGGACAGCGCGAACAGCGCCGGATGTGCAGGATGGTTCGACGCGAACTGGTGCCAGGTGCCGCCGCCGAAGCGCACGGTAAAAAGGCAGTCCGGTGGGATGCGGATGCGCCGAAGCGTGCGCGCGAAGGCACCGGGATCTGCTGCCAGCTGCGTGTCGGAGACGGTGGCGAAACGCAGCTCGGCTCCCGCGCTGCCGGCGATGGCGGTGAACATGCGCGGGCCTGCATGGCGATGAAACGGGTGGCCACCGGCACCGACGGTGAAGCTGTACAGCGAGGAGGCATCCCCGTGCTGCAGGTGCATGCCACCCAGTCGCGCCGAAGGTTCATCCAACGCATCGATGAACGCCGGGTGGTGGCGCTGACGCTGGCCGGCGTCACTCACCAGCGCGTCACCGGCACCGATGCCGAGCTGCGCGATCAGGGTGACTTCGGTCGGGCTGCCACCCTCCAGTGCCGGAAGCTGTACGCCTGGAAACGAACGGCGGTCGCGGGTCGAACCAGGCATGGTCATGCTCCTCGGCGGAGTGGCTTAGCGGGCAGGGGACTTGCGGCGGGCGCGTGCTTCGCGCTTCAGCGGGCCACCGACCGGACAGACTTCGGCCGCCCACGAGAACAACGTGTTGGCCAGGCGGTCGGGCACCTGCCGGAAGTACACGAACTGGCCGCGCTTCTCCCGTTCGATCAGGCCGGCTTCCTCAAGGATGCGCAGGTGGCTGGACAGTGCCGGTTTGCTGAAATCGAAGCGCTCGGCCAATTCACCCGCGCTGAGCTCACCGGCGCTGAGATAGGCCAGGATCTGCCGGCGGGCGGTGGAGGCGAGGGCTTCGAAGATACGGTCCATGGCGAGCTAATTAACTAATTCGTTAATTGATAATCTTCCCGCCCAAGCCTGCTGTCAAGCCATGACCATTGCGCGCCGCGCCAGGGCTTTGCCATCCTCCCTGCTGTTTTCCGTACCGTGGAGTTCCAATGCGCCCTGCCTCCTGGCTGATCCTGGCCCTGCTGCCTGCCCTGGCGGCGGCGCAGCCTGCACGTTCACCCAAGGCCAGCGCACAGGCGCAGGACCCTTTCAGTGACTTGTTCGATACCGCCTGCATGCAGCACATCGGCGCGCCGGCGCGGTTGCAGTCGTTGATGGAATCCAACGGGCTGTCACCGCTGCAGCCTGCCGAGGCGGCAACGTTGCTGCAGGGGCAGTCGGGCGTGGCCTGGATGGTGCCTCTGGCCAGCGGCCGCTATGCGGTCAGCTGGGCTGACGATGGCACGTGCACGGTCTACGCCGAAAAGGCCGACGCGGCGGTCGTGCAGAAGGGCTTTGCCCGGTTGGTGCAGGCGGCGCCAACGCCGTTGCAGGCGCGCTCGCTGCCAGGCCGTGGGCCGTTGTCGGCGGACCAGGTGGCGATCCAGTACGGCTGGGCCACGCCCGGGCAGGCCAAGCTGCAGGTGCGTTTCCGGCTGGTCACGCGGCAGGCGGCCGAGGCCGGCGTGCAGGCGATGGCCTCGGTGACGCCGGGCGAAGCGATGCTGGAGCAGGCTGCACCCAGCCAATAACGCTGGCCCCGCGCCGCGCAGGCTGCCCATGCCCGCGATTCAGCCTTTCATGCAGGTTGTGATATATCGTTTATCGATAAATCCACCCTGGGGCGGCGAGGCCGCCCCAATGCCGGAGGCCGCTTGACCGCTCGTCCCGCCAGCGCCAGACCCGCGCGAGGCTTGTTCACCCTGGCCCAGGCCGCCGTCCAAGCCGTCCGGGCGATGTGCTGGCTGGGCATCCTGGCCGCACTGCTGGCCGTGCCGCTGGTCGCGCACGACCGTCGCTGGCTGCTCGACAGCGTCCACGATGCCGCTGCCGCTGCTGCACACGGCAACGCTCTGTTCCTGCACTTCTGCCTGGGGCTGGCTGCGATCGTCGCGCTGCTTGTGCTGTGCCTGCTGTTCCTGCGCCATCTGCTGCGGCTGCTGAAATCGGCGGCGCGCGAAAGGCCGTTCACCCACGCCAATGCGCAGCGACTGCAACGGATGGCGTGGCTGATGCTGGCGATGGAGCTGCTGTCGATCCTGATCGGCGCCTACGCGGCCTGGATGGGCCCGGACTTCACCTGGATGGAGGTGGGCGGCGGCATGTCGATCACCGGGCTGGTGGCGGTGATGATGCTGTTCGTGCTGGCACGCGTCTTCGCCGTGGGCGCGGCGATGCGCGATGACCTCGACGGTGTCATCTGATGGCAATCGTCATCACCCTGGACCGCGTGCTGCAGGAACGGGGCATGACCCTGTCCGAGCTGGCCGGGCGCATTGACATCACCCTGGCGAACCTGTCGATCCTGAAGACCGGCAAGGCGCGCGCCATCCGCTTTTCCACGCTGGATGCGATCTGCCGGGAGCTGCAATGCACGCCTGGCGACCTGCTCGGGTACGACCCGTCGCACACGCAGGACGCAGACTGAGTGTTTGTTCTTCTCCCTTACCTACTGACGAAACGGACCTGAAATGGAATGGTTGGCTGACCCCTCGATATGGATGGGCCTTGCAACCCTGGTCGTGCTTGAGATCGTGCTCGGCATCGACAACCTGGTGTTCATCGCGATCCTTGCCGACAAGCTTCCGCCACACCAGCGCGACCGCGCGCGGGTGATCGGCCTGGCACTGGCCCTGCTGATGCGGCTGGTGCTGCTGGCGGCGCTGGCCTGGATCATGAAACTGACCGAGCCGCTGCTTACGCTGTTCGAGCACAGCTTTTCCGGGCGTGACCTGATCCTGCTGGGCGGTGGCCTGTTCCTGCTGTTCAAGGGCACCATGGAGCTGCACGAACGGCTGGAAGGCCGCGCGCACCACGAAGATGGCAAGAAGGTCTACGCCAGCTTCGCCATGGTGGTGGCGCAGATCGTGGTGCTCGATGCGGTGTTCTCGCTGGATTCGGTGATCACCGCGGTCGGCATGGTCGACAACCTGGGCGTGATGTATGCCGCCGTGACCATCGCGATGGCGCTGATGTTGCTGGCGAGCAAGCCGTTGACCCGCTTCGTCAACAAGCATCCCACCGTGGTGGTGCTGTGCCTGGGCTTCCTGCTGATGATCGGTTTCAGCCTGGTGGCCGAGGGCCTGGGCTACAAGATCCCGAAGGGCTACCTGTACGCGGCGATCGCCTTCTCGATCCTGGTGGAAGCCTTCAACCAGTGGGTGCGTTTCAACCGTGAGCGCAACGAGCGTCGCCAGCCGTTCCGGCAGCGCACCGCTGATGCGGTGCTGCGCATGCTCGGCGCGCGCCCGGCCAATGGCCACGACGATGAAGGCCTGGACGCGCAGGTGGACGCCGAAGAGCGCCTGCAGCCGGCCGAACACGAAATGATCCGCAGCGTGCTGGGCCTGGCCGACCGGCCGGTGTCGAGCGTAATGACCGTGCGCGCCGATGTGCAGTGGATCGACCTGGCGCGTGGGCAGGAGGACGTCGTGGCGCGCCTGGTGGCGTCGCCGCACACCCGCCTGCTGGTGGGTGAGGGTGACCTGGACAGCCTGCGTGGCGTGGTGCAGAGCCGCGATCTGCTGGCCGACCTGCTGCAGGGCAGGCCGCTGCAGCTGGAAGGCAACCTGCGCGAGCCGCAGTACGTGCTGTCCAGCGCCAGTGCGCTGCAGGCGCTGGAACTGATCCGCCAGCATCCGGTACCGCTGGCAGTGGCGGTGGATGAGTACGGCAGCGTGGAGGGCCTGGTGACCGCCAACGATCTGCTGGCGGCGATTGCCGGCGATCTGGTCGATACCCAGGACGAGCGCTATGGCGTGGTCGCGCAGGGCGAGGAGCAGTGGGAGGCCGACGGTGCACTGACTCTGGACGACCTGCAGCGGCTGACCGGCGTATCGCTGCCACGCAGTGCCGACTACATGACCATCTCCGGGCTGGTGCTCGAGCAGCTGGGCCGGCTGCCGGACATCGGCGATGCGGTGGAGGTGGCGGGCGTGCGCATCACCGTGCTGGCGATGGAAAAACGCCGTATCGCCCGCCTGCGGGTGCAGCGCCTGGGCCATCCGTAGAGTCGGGCCTGCTCTACTGGCTTTCTGTAGAGTCGAGCCGTGCTCGACTGCGTCCCGAGCAGCCGAGCGCAGGCTCGGCTCTACACAACATCTCCCGCAACCTTCACCATGGCGGGCTCGTTTCCCCTTCTGGATGGTTGCAGTGCTGAGTACGATCGGTTTGTTGATGGGCCTGTATGTGGCCTGGCGCCTGTTCTGGCCACTGCGCATGTCCACTTGGCTGAAGGTCGTGCTGTCGCTGCTGCTGGTGGGCGTAGCCGTGCAGCTGCGTATCGTCGCCACCTTCTGGGGCACCATGGCGTCGCCGGAAATCCCGAAGCTGGCCATCGCCACGCTGGCCACCGGCTCCACGGCGGTGTTGCTGTTGGCGTTGCTGATGCTGGCGATGGATGTGGGCCTGCTCGCGTCCCGCCTGCTGCGCTGGCCACGTGCGGTAGCCGCATTGCGCACGCGGCGCTTGCGGCCGGCGGCCGGCGTGCTGGCCCTGCTGGTCAGTGGTTATGGTGTCAGCCAGGGCATGGCAGTGCCCCAGCCCCGGCAGATCGAGGTGAGCGTTGCCGGGCTGCCAGCGGCGTTCGACGGCTATCGCGTGCTGCAGCTGACCGACATCCATGCCAGCCGCCTGCTGACCGGCGACTGGGTGCGCAGGGTGGTGGATGAGAGCAACGCATTGGCGCCGGATCTGATCGTGATCACCGGCGATCTGATCGACGGCAGTGTGGAGGCCCGTCGTGACGACGCGCGTCCTCTGGCTGATCTGCGGGCGCCGGACGGTGTCGTCGCCATTACCGGCAACCACGAGTATTACGCGCAGTACCAGGCATGGATGCAGGCGTTCCGTGCGCTGCACATGCAGGTGCTGGAGAACAGCCACCTGCAGGTACGACGCGGTGATGCAGCGCTGACCATTGCCGGGGTCACCGATCCGGTGGCCGCACGCTACGGCCTGCCGCTGCCGGATCTGGACGCCGCCTTGGCCGGCGCCGATCCCTCTGCGCCGGTGATCCTGCTTGACCACCGCCCGCGCAACGCGCGAGAGGCGGCGGCGCGCGGCGTGAAGCTGCAATTGTCCGGGCACACTCACGGTGGGCAGATCATCGGCATGGACCAACTGGTGAGGCGGGCCAATGGTGGCTTCGTCTCCGGCCGCTACGACGTGGACGGGATGACCCTTTACGTGAGCAATGGTGCGGGTCTCTGGGCCGGTTTCCCGGCACGCATCGGCGTGCCGTCGGAGATCACCCTGGTGACATTGCGCCGCGCGCCGTGACCTGAAGTGGGGCAGATCCCGTTCCCGCAGGGAAAGGGAACTGACCCCTGACAAACCACATGGAAGGCACGAAGGCCCATCCCCGTGCCCTGATGGAACGCCTGATCCGAGCCAATGCGGATGAGATCAACCGGTTGCCGCGGGCCATCCGGGAGAGTGCTGCGTTGCGCTGGCGTGACCCGGAACGCAAGCTGCTGCACACCCAGGCCTGCGCGGCGTTCCACCAGCACTACGAACGGCTCGCGTTTCCGGGTGGCTACGCCAACGCACTGAAGCAACTTGCCGAACACGATCCCGATACGCTGGATGTTGCGCTGGCTACGGGACGCTGGAAACAGGCGTGGATCAGCAGCAGTTCTGCCTCGACGGTGCGCTGCTGGTCTACCGCGCGTTCGAGCAAGGACGCTTCTGCTTCGGCTTTGACGGTGAGCGCTTCAGCGGCCATGAAGCCCAGTACATGCAGGCAGCCGATAGCCGATGACCGGTATTTCACCCCGTCCATGCCACGCTGCGCCGAACCTGCCCAACCGGGATCGAGGCTGTTGAAGGCGAATACGCAATGACTGTGGCGCGACAGCGCTCGATGTGGGTGGCCGGCCTGTCCACGGTGGTGGAGTGGTACGACTTCACCCTGTACCTGTACTTCGCCACGGTGCTGTCGCGGGTGTTCTTCGGCGGTGGCGAGCAGGCGCTGCTGGTCACCT
Source organism: Stenotrophomonas maltophilia group sp. RNC7 (assembly GCF_030910085.1). Classification (NCBI taxonomy): domain Bacteria; kingdom Pseudomonadati; phylum Pseudomonadota; class Gammaproteobacteria; order Lysobacterales; family Lysobacteraceae; genus Stenotrophomonas; species Stenotrophomonas maltophilia group sp. RNC7. Next base: position 42,430 of record NZ_JAVFVN010000809.1, read on the forward strand.
TGGCCGGATTCGCCGTGTCCTACCTTATGCGTCCGCTGGGCGCGCTGTGCTTTGGTCACCTGGGTGACCGGCTCGGCCGGCGATGGATGTTGCTTGCGTCGATGGCGTTGATGGCAGCGGCAATGCTGGCCACCGCGCTGCTGCCGACCGCGGCCACCGCAGGCGCCACGGCCGGCGTGCTGCTGCTGGTGCTGCGCTGCGTGATGGCGTTCTCGGTGGGCGGCGAATATACCGGCGTGGTGGCGTACCTGCTGGAAAGCGCACCGGCGCGCCGACGCGGCCTGGTTACGTCGTTGGCTTCGGCGGCCAGCGAAGTGGGCGCACTGCTGGCGGTGGCGATCTCTGCACTTACCGTCGCGCTGCTGCCCACACCGCAGCTGGACAGCTGGGGCTGGCGGATTCCGTTCCTCGTCGGCGCTGCGCTTGCGCAGGTGATCCTGATTGCGCGTTCGGGCATGCACGAGTCGCCGGAGTTCGAGCGCCAGCGCCGCGAAGGCAGCATTCCCGCCACACCGCTGCGGCATGTGCTGCAGCATCATCCGTTGGCGGTGGCGCGCACGTTCGCGATTTCGGCGCTGGGATCGATCACCTACTACGTGGGCATCACCTATGTGCCTGCATTCCTGCACGCGCAGGGCCACGATGAGGGTGACGCACTGTGGCTGTCGACGATCGCGGCGGTGGCAGTGATTGCGATCACGCCCCTGTGTGGCGCATTGTCGGACCGGGTCGGACGACGGCCGGTGTTGTTGGGCCTGACCGTGCTGGCAGCGCTGCTGCCGCTGTCCCTGTTTGCGTGGATGGCACAGGCGACGGCGCTGGGCATCGTGCTGGCTGCGGTGCTGCTGGCCTGCGTGGCCGGCGGTGTAAGCGCGGTGGCCGCCCCGGCCACGGCTGAGCAGTTCCCAGGCGAAGGCCGGGTCAGCGGTCTCGCACTGGGGGTAACCATGGCCACTGCCTTCTTCGGCGGCGCAACGCCGTGGCTGGCGCAATGGTGGGTGGAGCGCAGCGGCTGGGCGGCGGCGCCGGGCGCGATGATCGCACTGGTGGCGGTGCTGGTGCTGCCGGTGCTGTGGACCCTGCCCGAGACGGTCCCGGGCAGGGCCAAGCGCTAGACGGTCAGACCTTCAGGGTCTGCTCGATGTCGGCCAGTACCGCGGCCGCATCCACACCGATGGCAATCGACTGCACCACGTGGCCGTCCCACACGCTGGGGCCGAATGCCAGGCCTTCCGGCTTGGGAATGGTCATGCCGCGGGCAACGCCGTCGGTGGCCACACGCACGCTGGCGCGCTCGAACTGGAACAGTTCCGGGCGGGTCAGCGCGATGCATGCGCAGCAGTCGTGCACGACCATGCCCTTGTGGCCGGCCTGCAGGTAGAAGTCGACGTAATCCTGCGACAGCGCACGGACCAGCTCGGCGTCGGCACCGCCGATGGCGGCCAGCTTATCCAGGCCGTCACGGTCCATTTCCACGCGGGTGGTCACGTCCAGGCCGATCGCGGTGACCGGCCAGCTGGCGGTGAACACCACGTCGGCCGCTTCGGCATCGCCCCAGATGTTGGCCTCGGCGGCCGGGGTGATGTTGCCGTTGACGTGGAAGGCGCCGCCCATGATCACCACGCCGCGTACCAGGCCGGCGATGTCCGGGGCCTGCTGCAGGGCCAGGGCCAGGTTGGTCATGCGGCCGACCGCGACCAGAGTCACTTCGCCCGGATGGGCGCGGACCAGATCGATGATCAGCTGATGGGCCGGGCGGGCATCGGCGGTCACGTCCAGGCTGGCCGGCACCGGGTGGTTGCCCAGGCCGTTGTGGCCGTGGATGTGCACCGGCCAGGCTTCCGGGGTGGCTTCCGGCTGCAGCGGGCCATCGGCACCGCGCGCGACCGGGGCGGCGAAGCCCCAGGCCTGCTTCAGGTACAGCGCGTTGTGCGTGGTCGACTCCACCGAGGCATTGCCGAAGGTGGTGGTGACACCGATCAGGTCGATCTGGGCGTGCTTGTGCAGGTACAGCAGGGCCAGGGCGTCGTCGACGCCCGGGTCGGTATCGAAAATGACTTTCAGCATGTTGTTGTTCTTCTTCTTCCGTGTGGTGCGAGGGGCGCCGGCGGCCTGGAAGCAGGCCGGCGCGCCCTGCATTGTCCCATCTTCATGACGGGCAGGGCGAACCGGGGCGCCGGTGGGGGCATATCATCGCCTTCAAGGTAGGGTATCGACTCGAACCGTTTGAGAGCTGTCCTGCCAGACTCCGAACCATCTTCATCGATGACGAGCCTGTGCCACTTTGCATTGCCGACACCTACTATGCAGAGAACGGCAGCACTTCCGTATTTGAAGAGCGCACCTGGCTCATTGGCAGGAGGTGTCTCCTTGGTGGAAACAATTGCAGAGAGTTTCAGGAAAATAGCGATGAAATATCAACTAACAGAAGGACAGCTCAATGGTCCAGCTCAACTTTCGGCCATTGATAGCCTGCCAGAAGAATTGAGAACGGCACTCCCTAAGAGCTACCTTGAATTCCTTAAGACTCACGACGGTGGCGAAGGATTCATCGGCGATAACTACATCATTTTTTGGAGGGCAGAAGAGCTGGTTGATTTCAATCGTGAATATGAAGTCGAGACGGATGCGCCCGGTATATTTTTGTTCGGCTCCAGCGGGGGAGGAGAAGCGTATGGATTCGATATGTGGGATGTCGCTATGCCGGTAGTAATGATTCCTTTTATAGGCATGGATCGTCAATACGCCATCTTGGTAGCGGCCGACCTTCCGGATTTATTTGCGCAATTGGCAGAGCGAGAATGATTGGCCTGGATAAGCACGCACGCCCTAAAGGCATGGAGCTGTTCGAGCTTAGACCCGTTATCGTTGGTGGTGATCCGGTCAGCCCTGAGAACAAAGCCTGGTTGACGAGAGAGCAGCATTTTGAGGCTGTGCGCTACTGGAATAGGATTGTCAGAAGTCTGCGTGATGGGCCGAAGTAGATGGAGATAGAAAGGTGTAGAAGGAGTAGGTCGGGAGCGGTCAGCTGCTATATAAGACACCTTGAATTGCTAAGCGAACCGGAGGATGTCCGGCTCGCGCAAGATGGTTTGTAGAATTCCTGCAGGTCTGACTAAAATGCCTGGTCAACATTTATCGATAGCCTCGCAGAATATTTATTCGAACGGAAATTCGATGGAAAAGCCGCGCTGCAACCAATGGATCAGTCGCGGTAGGTATGCCCCCCTGCTCAAGGAGCTGCTCCATGCTGGTGGTAACCCTGGTCCTGGTCGCCCTGGTATTGGGCTTGAACGTCGTCGCCACCTTCGTGGTGCTGGGGCGCGAAGAGGTGTCGGCGGGCGGTCGCACGGTGCAGCTGCTGCTGGTCTGGCTGCTGCCGCTGGTCGGCGCCATCCTGTGCCTGGCGGTGGCCACGGCCGATGGCTCGGGCAGCCGGGGGGATGGCGGCGCAAGCTACGACAGCTCAGGTGGCTACTCAGGTGACAGCCACAGCCATCACAGCCACAGCAGCTCCGACTGCAGCAGTGATGGCGGTGGGGGGGACGGCGGCAGCTGCGGCGATTGAGGTCTCTGTAGCGTCGAGCCATGCTCGACTGCCCTTCGTTCCAAAGCCGCGACGCCTGATCGAGAAGCAGTCGAGCATGGCTCGACGCTACAAGGTGCCGGGCACAGCCCGGCAACCCCTGCCTGCCTCAGAACTTCCAGCGCAGGCTGGCCGACACGAAGCGCGGCTCGCCGAAGTTGTTGTAGTCCAGGTTGGCCCAGTAGGTCTTGTCCAGCGCGTTGCGCACGCTCAGCGTCGCGGTCCAGTTGTCGCTGATGCGGTAGTTGGCGTTGAACTGCACCAGCGAATACGCCGGCTGGTTCACCGTCACCGTGCCGCCCAGCGGGTAGGCGATGTTGTAGCCCTGCACCTTGCTCTGCCACTGCAGGCCACCGCCGATGCTCAGGCGTTCCAGCGCACCGCGCAGCTGCAGTTGCGTGTTGAGCTGCAGCAGGTCCTTGGGCGGGTTGGCGTACAGCAGGTCGGTGGCGGCGCGGATGACCTTGACGTGGGTGTAGCCGGCATTGACCGTCCAGCCCGGCAGGATTTCGCCGTTGATATCCATCTCCCAGCCACGCGCCTTGGTGCCGTTGACGCCGATGTAGGCCGAGCTGCCGTCGCTAAGCGAACCCTCCGGCACGCCCATGTCACGCACCGCGTAGTTGTCCTGCTTGGCCTCGAACACAGCGGCATTTGCGGTCAGGCGGCCATCGAACCACTGCGTCTTGAGGCCCGCTTCCAGGTTCGAGCCCTGCACCGGCGCCAGCAGGTTCTCGTTGCGGTCCTTGTAGTTCTGCGGATTGAAGATCTCGGTGTAGCTGGCATAGGCCGACACGTTTGGGGTGATCTCGTAGACCAGGCCCACGTACGGAGTGACTTCATCACTCACCTTGTACGCACCGCTGGTGCCGGTATAGGCGCCGGCGGCGTTGTAGGAGCGGGTGAGGGTTTCCCAGCGGCTCAGGCGTGCACCGGCGATCAGCGACAGCGGATCGGCCAGGTGCAGGCGGGTGGCCAGATAGACGCCACTCTGCGTGGTCTTGGCCACGCGGCGCGCGCCGGTGCGGCGGTAGGTCACCTCGGAGATGTCGCCGTTCCAGCTGTATACGTTGGGGATGTAGTAGCAGCGCTCGCGTGCACCCGTGGCGCTGACACACGTTGCCCAGTCGCCCGGGAAGTTCAGCGCCACGGTGTTCGTGGTCCCTTCCAGGTCCGACCACTGCGCGCCAACGGTGAGGTCGTGCTCGCGGCCGAACAGGTCGAAGCTGCCGGACAGGTAGGCATCGACATTGCGGCGGGTGTCCTTGGAATCACCGGCGGCGGCACGCAGGTAGATGCCCGAGCCGGTCACCGGGTCTGGGTTGCCGGTGCCGTACAGGCGCACGTTCTGCACGTTGCCACGGGTGTAGGCGGTGTTGATCTTCAGCAGCCAGTTGTCGCCGAAGCGCTGTTCCAGGTTGGCGAACGCGGTGTTGCTCTCGCGCTTCCAGTAGCTCCACTTCGGCGACAGGTTGGTCGAACGCGGCAGGTGGGCGAAGTTGCCCTGGTTGTCGAAGAACGGCACCGTGCCCCAGGTGGAGCCGGTCGGGTTGTTGTCCTGGGTCTGGTAGCCGAGGGCGAGCGTGGTGCTGTCGGTGACATCGCCTTCCAGCACCGCCATGCCGGCCATCTTGTTCTCGTCGTAACGGTCGTAGTACAGCCCGCGGTCGGTGTAGGCGGCGACCACGCGGCTGCGGAAGCGGCCGTCGGCGGTCAGCGGCGCGGTGACGTCGGCTTCCATCCGGCGGTAGTCCCAGCTGCCGGCACTGACCGCGAACGACGCGTCGAATTCCTTGCCGGGGCGCTTGCGCAGCAGGTTGACCGTGGCCGACGGCACGCCGGCGCCGCTGAGCAGGCCGTTGGCACCGCGGATCACTTCGATGCGGTCGTAGAAGGCGGTGTCGTATTCCTGGTTGGTGGAGCCGCTGTAGGTGGGAATGCCGTCGACCTGGAAGTCGGTGATGGCGAAGCCACGCGCGTAGTACAGCGGGCGCTGCGTGTCATAGAAGGACACGCTGACGCCGGTCACGTTGCGCATCACATCGTTGATGCTGAACAGTGATTCGTCCTGCAGGCGCTGCAGGCTGATCGCGGTGGCCGACTGCGGGGTTTCCTGCAGCGTGATCGGCAGGCGGGTGGTGCTGGATGGCGGAGCGGACTGCTCGGCACGCACACTGACACGGTCCAGGGTCTTGGCGTCGGCAGCGCCATCTGTGGCGGCGAACACGCTGGGCGCGGCCAGCAGGGTCAACGACGAAAGCAGGGCAGCCGGCAGCAGCGCGCGGCGGGGCAGGCGGTTACGGAGAGGCGTGGACATGGTGGGCTCGAAGCTTGGAAACGGGGGAAGGGCGGCAACAGTCGTCCAGCACCCGGGGCGGCGGCTTCGGGCACGGTCAGGTCCGTCTGCTAAGGCGCGAGGTCACTGCGCGGGGTGCAAATGTAAATAATTCTTAACAACATTACAATTCGCGTCATCGTGCATCGGCTTTCCGGCACCAGGCATCGCCTTCTGTAGAGCCGAGCCCATGCTCGGCTGCTTTTGGCTGGCGCCGAGATTGGGCTCGGCTCTACAGCAGGGAGCCGCCCCAAAAACGAACGGCCACCCGAAGGTGGCCGTCCGTCTGCATCGAAGGAAGGCGCGGGCTTACAGCGCCTGCAGTTCCTCGTTGGCGTTGCGCTTTTCCTTGACCGGAGCCGGAATTGCGGCCGGTGCAGGCACCGCCGCGTTGGCATCCACCGGCACTTCCAGGTACGGCAGGTGCAGGGTCTGGCTGGTCAGCGTACGGATCTCGTTCACCAGCGCGGGGCTGTCGTTGAGCTTGCGCCCATACGACGGCACGATCTCGCGCAGGCGGGTTTCCCAGCCGGCCTTCATCTGCTCCGGGAAGGCCTTGGCCATCAGGTCCAGCATGATCGGCGGCGAGGTCGACGCACCCGGCGAGGCGCCGAGCAGGGCGGCGAGGGTGTGGTCCTTGTCGGTCACGATCTCGGTACCGAACTGCAGCACCGGGCCCTTCAGCGGGTCACGCTTGATGATCTGCACGCGCTGGCCGGCGGTCACCAGCTTCCAGTCACCCGGCTTGGCATTGGGGAAGTACTTGACCAGTTCGGCCTGGCGGTCGGCATCGTTCAGGCGCGCCTGGCCCATCAGGTACTGCACCAGGTCCAGGTTGTCCTTGCCCACTTCCAGCATCGGGCCAACGTTGTTGTGGGTCACCGAGGAATACAGGTCCCACCACGAGCCGTGCTTGAGGAACTTGGTGCTGTACAGCGCGAACGGCCCGAACAGGACCACCGGCTTGCCATCCAGCTTGCGCGCGTCCAGATGCGGCACCGACATCGGCGGCGAACCGGTTTCGGCCATGCCGTAGGCTTTCACGCCATGGCGCGAGGTCACGTCCTGGCCCTGGAAGGCGAGGAACTGGCCACCGACCGGGAAGCCGGCATAGTCCTTCGACTCCGGAATGCCGGACATCTGCAGCAGCTTCAGCGCGGCGCCGCCGGCACCGATGAAGACGAAGCGGGTGTGGGTGGTGGTTTCGGTGCCGGCCTTGAGATCCTTCACCGTCACGTTCCAGCTCTTGTCGGCGTTCTGCCGCAGCGCGGTCACTTCATGGTTCAGGTGCAGGCTGAAGTTCGGGTTGCGCTGCAGGCCGGCGGTCAGCTGGCGGGTGATCACGCCGAAATTGACGTCGGTGCCCAGCGGCATCCAGGTCGCGGCCACCTTCTGCTTCGGGTCGCGGCCTTCCATCAGCAGCGGCGCCCACTGCTTGATCTGTGCCGGATCTTCCGAGTACTGCATGCCGTAGAACAGCGGGTTCTTCACCAGCGCCTGCTGGCGCTTGTGCAGGTAGGCGATGTTGTCATCGCCCCAGACGAAGCTCATGTGCGGCGTCGGGTTGATGAAGTCGCTGGGCTGGCTCAGCCGGCCTTGCTTGACCTGGTGCGACCAGAACTGGCGCGAGACCTCGAACGATTCGGCGATGCCGACCGCGCGCTTGGTCTCGATGCTGCCATCGGGCAGTTCCGGGGTGTAGTTCAGTTCGGCGAACGCCGAATGGCCGGTGCCGGCGTTGTTCCAGCCGTCGGAGCTTTCACCGGCGACGCCGTCGAGGCGTTCGTAGACCTGGATGTTCCAGTCCGGCTGCAGTTCCTGCAGGTAGGTGGCCAGGGTAATGCTCATGATGCCGGCGCCGACCAGCACAACATCGACGGGCTTGTCGTTGCTGGCGGCGGGCACCGAGCGCTGGGTCAGCGGCCAGTACAGGAACAGCGCGGCGGCCAGCAACAGCAGCACGAGCAGGGCGAGAAGAGCCTTGCCAAATTTCTTCATGGGGGCGGGATCGTTGGCGGAGGGGAAGGGGTCAGGATGCGCGTGGGGCAGGGAAAGGGCGTGAAGAAACAACGCCTTGCAACATCCTGGCGCGATTCTAACCGGTTCCGGTCCTTTTTTGATGCAACGCAGCATCCGACCTTTCGCGGCCCCGTCACCCATAGCGCCAGGTCATGCCTGGCGACGCCTTCAATCAGACCAGCTCCAGAATCTCGTCTCCGGCGTCGTCGATCTCGCCGGTCGGGCGCCAGCCCAGGCGGCGGTAGAAGCCGTGCGAGCGCGATCGCGGGTCGGCCGAGCAGGCCAGGAACAGCCGCCGGTGGCCGGCATCGCGGGTCAGGCTCACCACGTCCTGCAGCAGTTGGCGGCCGATGCCGCGGCCTTCGTAGTCCGGCAGCAGGGCCAGCACCAGCACCTCGCCGCTGTCGCGGTCGGCGAAGCAGTAACCGGCCATGCGCTCGCCCTCCCAGGCGACGCGGCCGATCGAATCGCCTTGGGCGATGCCGGCCGCCCAGCTGTCCTCGGTGATGCCCAGTTCCGCCAGTTGGGCGGCACTGAAGGCGTTCTCGCGGGTGCGCCCGCGCAGGTCGATGCAGGCGGCGGCATCTTCGGGGCGCGCATCGCGGACGAATACAGGCATGCAGGGCATCCTTGCAGTGATCGGCCGACCAGTATCCGCATCACGCATGGACCCGGTGTGGAGGTTTCGTGGAGATTGGATGGAGCAAAAAAGGGGACGGAGGGGATTAAGTCGTCTTTGCCCGATATGTCGTTTGGGTCTTGAACGACTTAATCCCCTCCGTCCCCTTTTCAGCGCTTGCGCCGGACCAGCGCGGAGGAGGCATCCAGCACCGCGCGGGTCAGCAGGGCCATGGTCTGCACGTCGCCCTTCCAATGCTGCCAGTACAGCGGCACGTCTTCCCACGCGCGCTGGCGCACGTAGACCAGGCGGCCCGCGTCCAGGTGGCGCTTGACCAGCGGCAGCGGGTTCATGGTCCAGCCCAGTCCGCCGAGGTTGGCCTGCACGAAGGCCCGGGTGGAGGGAATCCACCAGGTCGGTGCGGTGCTGGGCAGGTCGTCGCCGGCCATGCGTCGGGCGAAGCGCGACTGCATTTCGTCCTTGCGGTTGAACACCAGCACCGGGGCTTGCGCCAGCGCCTGCGCGGTCACGCCCTTGGCGAAGTGGCGTTCGCGGAATTCGGGGGTGCAGGTCGCTGCATAGCGGATGCTGCCCAGCGCATGGATCTGGCAGCCCTGCACCGGCTCGTCCAGGGTGGTCACTGCGCCCAGCACCGTGCCCTGGCGCAGCAGCTCCACCGTGTGGTCCTGGTCTTCCACACGCAGGTCCAAGGTGGTGCCGGTGCTCTGCGCGAACTGGTGGGCCGCCTGCGGAAACCAGGTTTCCAGGCTGTCGTGGTTCACCGCCACCGGGATGCTGGCCTGGGGCAGATCCTCATCGGCCAGGCCCATCCGGTGCAGCGCATCGTGTTCGAGCAGGGCGGTCTGCTCGGCCAGCTGCACCAGCAGCTGCCCCTCGGCGGTGGCGGTGGCCGGCGTGCCGCGCTTGACCAGCAGGCGGCCGATCCGGTCCTCCAGTGCCTTGACCCGCTGCGAGATGGCCGAGGGCGTGACATTCAACGACTGTGCGGCGCGGTCGAAGCTGCCTTCGCGGATCACCGCGGCCAGGGCGCGCAGCTGGGCATGGTCGATACGCATCGAATTAAGCTCCGCTAATGTTGATTTAGGAAGTTTAGCTCGTCTTTTTCATGTTGCGGCGCGACAATGGCGCCCGTTCCGGTGCTGTCCGCCTTCGCGAGGCACCGTCCCCCCAAGCAATACAAGGCAGTGAATCCCATGTTCTCGGTCATCTCCGCCAGCACCGGCCTCGGTGCCTGGTTCTCTGGTGCAGCCACCGGCATCGGCCTGTTCGCCGTGGTCGGCGCCCAGAGCGCCTTCATTCTGCGCCAGGGCATCCTGCGCAAGCACATCGTGCCGGTGGTCGCCACCTGCGCGGCCATCGATGCCATCTTCATCTTCGCCAGCGTGGCCGGCCTGCGCACGCTCACCTCGGCGCTGCCGTGGCTGACCAGCGCCGTGCTGTGGACCGGCGTGGCCTTCCTGGCCTGGTATGCGATGAAGTCGGCACGCCGTGCGATCGCGGGTGGCGGTGGCATGGGCGAGGCTGACAGCGACGACGGCAGCCGCCGCGCGGTGCTGATGGCCGCGGTCGGCTTCTCGCTGATCAATCCGCACTTCTGGCTGGACATGATGGTGATCGGCTCGATCGCCGAGAACTTCGGCAACGCCCGCATGGCCTTCGCCGCCGGTGTGGTCACCGCCAGCTGCCTGTGGCTGACCGCGCAGGGCCTCGGGGCCCGCCTGCTGGCGCCGCTGTTCACCAAGCCCGGCACCTGGCGCGTGCTCGACGGCACCATCGCCGTGATCCTCAGCATCCTGGCCCTCATGTTGGCGGTGCGCGGGGTCCACTGACCCGGCGCACGCCCCCCGAACCCACGTCCTGACTCTCTCTCCAAGGTAGTGGCAACGACGGCACCGGCAACGGTGCCGTCGTCTTTTCCGGCTCTGGCGGGAAAGGCATGGCCCTGCCTAGAATCGGCCACCAGGACAAGGTGTCCAGAGGAGCAGGGGAAGGATGCACAAGACGATTCTGGCGGCCGCACTGGCCGTCATCGGGGGCGTTGCCGCAGGCAGCGCGGGGGCGGTGGACCTGACGCAGTACCTGCGCCGGGAGACCTTCACCGATATCAAGATCTCGCCGGGGGGCGAGTACGTGGCGGCGACGGTGCCGATGGAGGACGCCACCGCGATCGCCGTGCTGCGGTTGAAGGACAAGCAGATGGTCGGCAGTTTCCGGCCACCCAGCCGCAACCACGCGCAGGAATTCGACTGGGTCAGCAACGAGCGCCTGTTGATCGGCCTGGCCCAGAAGTGGGGCTCGCTCGACCAGCCCAATCCCACCGGCGAACTCTACGCCATCGATGCCAACGGCAATCGCGGCGAACTGCTGGTGGGCTACCGCGTGGAGAGCAACGGCCCGGGAACCCGCATCCAGCCGAAGAAGGTCGAGGCGGTCGCCGCCTTCCTGGCCGACGACCTGCCGGGCGACGAGCGCAACGTGCTGGTGACCGTATGGCCGCTGGCCGAGGATCCGTTCACCCGCGTCGATCGCATGGATGTGACCACCGGCCGCCGTGCGCGGGTGGCATCTTCGCCGGTACGGCGCGGCGAATTCACCACCGATGGCGCCGGCGAGGTCCGCTTCGTGCACGGCTCGGGCAGCGACAACATCAACAAGCTGTATTTCCGCGAACGCAGCGGCGACACCTGGAAGCTGATCAACGATGAGGCGGTCAGCAAGCGCATCGAAACCGCCCTCGGCTTCTCGGCCGATGACAGCCTGGCCTACCTCAACGTCGAGCAGGCCCAGGGCCCGGATGCGATCGTCAGCTGGAATCCGCAGACCGGCGAGCGTGCCACGCTGCTGCGCGACGAGGTGGTCAATCCGTATCGCATCATCCATCGGCCCGGCACCCACGTGCCGGTGGGCGCGCTGTATCTGGGCGATACGCCGCGTACCCGGTTCTTCGACGAGAAGTCGCCGGAGGCGCGCCTGTACCGCAGCCTGGAAGCCGCCTTCGGAGGGCCCGTCTACATCACCTCCAGCACCCGCGATGGCCGTGTCGTGCTGGTGGAAACCTGGTCGGGCTCGAACCCGGGCGATTTCTACGTGTACGACACGGTGGCGCGCAAGGCCGATCACCTGATCAGCCGCAGCGACTGGATCGACGTGGACCGTAGTGCCAGCGTGAAGCCGATTGCACTGAAGGCGCGCGACGGCCTGCCGCTGCATGGCTTCCTGACCCTGCCGGCCGGCAGCGACGGGCGCAACCTGCCGATGGTGGTGATGCCGCATGGCGGCCCGTTCGACATCTTCGATTCCGGCCAGTACGACCGCGAAACGCAGATGCTGGCCGCGGCCGGTTATGCCGTGCTGCAGGTCAACTTCCGTGGTTCGGGCAACTACGGCCGGGCGCACACCCAGGCCGGTGCGCAGCAGTGGGGCGCGGCAATGCAGGACGATGTCACCGATGCCACCCGCTGGGCAATCAGCGAAGGCATCGCCGACGGCCGTCGCATCTGCATCTACGGCGCCAGCTACGGGGCCTACTCGGCGATGATGGGTGCCGCCCGCGAACCCGGGTTGTATCAGTGCGCGGCGGGCTATGTCGGGGTCTACGACCTGCCGATGATGTACACCCGCGGCGACATCCAGGACCGGGGTTCAGGCGTGACCTATCTGCGCGAATGGCTGGGGGATCCGGCCAAGCTGGGTGCGGTGTCGCCGGTGAACCTGGCCGAACGGATCAAGGTGCCGGTGTTCCTGGCCGCCGGTGGCGAAGACAAGCGCGCGCCGATCCAGCACACCGAGCGCATGGAAGCGGCGCTCAAGCGCGCCGGCACGCCGGTGGAAAGCCTGTACTACAAGACCGAAGGCCACGGCTTCTACACCGAGGCCCATCGCAGCGAGTACTACGACAAGTTGCTGGCCTTCCTGGCGCGCAGCCTGGGTGGCAAGACCGCGACGGCCGCGCCCGCGACCGGCAAGGACAAGGCGCCCTGAGCTGACAGGGCGGCGGATGAACGTTCCGCCGCCCTGGTTTTCCGCAAGCGCGGGGTTTACTTCACCCCGTGCATCATCTTCTTCAGCAGCGGTGCGGCGATGAAGGCCGCCAGTGCGCAACCCAGGCCGATCCACATCAGCAGCCAGAACAGGTGCGCATAGGCGCCGGCTGCGGCCACCATGTCCAGCGATTCGCCTTCCGGCACCTCGATCGCGGCCAGCTTGCCGAACAGCGCGGCCAGCGTCTCCGAGAATGCGGTGGCCAGGAACCAGGTGCCCATCATCAGGCTCATCACCCGCGGCACGGCCAGCTGTGTCACTGCCGACAGGCCGACCGGCGACAGGCACATCTCGCCGCTGGCGAGCAGGAAGTAGGCCAGCACCAGCCACCACACGCTGGCCATCTCGCCCGTGGCGCCCACCTGCTGCGCCGCCAGTGCCAGCGGCAAGAACGACAGTGCGCCGATCACCAGGCCCCAGGCCGACTTCACCGGCTTGCCCGGCTCCCAGCCGCGGCGGTCCATCCACGTCCACAGCGCGGCGAAGACCGGCGCCAGCAGCACCAGGAACAGGCCGCCGAGATAGGTGAGCGAGCCGGCGGTCTGCGGGATCACCAGGCAGTCGCGCACCAGCAGCACCAGCATCAGCACGACGATGGCGGCGAAGAACGTGCGCGGTGCAGACGAGCCCGGGCGGCGCTCGGACAGCCGCGCGCTGATCACGAAGCCCAGCGGTGCCAGCAGCAGCGAGAGGATCGACCACGGCAGCGGCGTGCCGCCGGTGATCACCAGCGAGGGCACGATGTCCTTGGTCAACAGGCGGTCGGTGAAGGTCACCCACGAGCCGTAGGACTGCTCGTACATGGTGAAGAACACCAGCGCCAGGAAGATCAGAACCATCAGCGCGATCATCTGCTGGCGCTGCACCGGCGTGCATTTCGTGCCGGTGAACCAGGCGAACCAGACCAGCACGCCGCCCAGCACCACCAGCATCAGCATCAGCGCCAGGCTGATTTCTCCGCCCAGCGCGAACGCGCCGTTGCCGGCAGCCCACATCAGCCAGGCGACCGGCAGCACACCCAGCACCGCGCACAGGTAGATCAGCCATTCGCGCGGCAGTCCCAGCACCTTCTGCTTCAGCGCGGCCGGCTGCGGCGGTTCGGCATGGCCCTGCAGGTACTTCTGGCCCCACAGGAACATCGCCAGGCCGGCCAGCATGCCGATGCCGGCAGCACCGAACCCATACTTCCAGCCATAGGCCTCACCGAGGAAGCCACACACCAGCGAAGAGAACAGCGCGCCGAGGTTGATGCCGGCGTAGAACAGCGAGAAGCCCGAGTCGCGACGGGGGTCGTCCTTGGCGTACAGCTTGCCGACGATGGTGGAGATGTTCGGCTTCAGGAAGCCGACGCCCATGATGATCAGCGCCAGGGACAGGTAGGTCACCGCCAGTGCGGAGGTGTCGCGCACCACTTCGCCGTTCACCCGGTACGCGGCGTGGCCCTCGAAGGCCATGCCGAGGTGGCCGAGCACCAGCAGGATGCCGCCGAACAGCACTGCCCGGCGCATGCCCAGCCAGCGGTCGGCCAGCATGCCACCGAACACCGGGATGCAGTACACCAGGCCGCCATAGGCACCGAGCAGGTCCAGGCCGGCCTTGTCGCCGAACAGGTGGTACTTGGTCAGGTACAGCAGCAGCAGCGCCTTCATGCCGTAGAAGGAGAAGCGCTCCCACATTTCAGTGAAGAAGCAGACGTAGACGCCCTTGGGATGGCCCAGGAAATCGTCGGAAGCGATAGCGGTGGAATTCATCGCGGAATTATAGGCTTGTGGCCTGATCCGCTTTCATTAGATCCACGCCATGCGTGGATTGCCGGGCTGGCCTGGGCGATCACAGGTATCGCAACCACCGCAGATCGCGCCTTCGCGCTTTGAACCGCGCGAAGGCCCGCGTCGGCGGGTACAGCACCACCGCCAGCACACAGGCCACCAGCAGCAGGCCGGCGACCGAATCCAGCGCGTACAGGTCACCGTGTGTCGGGCCCCAGATTGCCAGCGCGCCCAGGTACAGCCCCTTCAGCACATACAGGTGCAGCAGGTAGAAGAACATCGGCGCAGCGCCGATATCGGCCAGCGGCTGCAGTGCCCGCGCCAGCGGCGGCCATTCGTACAGCCGCAGCAGCAACATTCCCACCCCCAAGGTCAGCAGCAGGAACTGCAAGGACGGCGGGTATTTGGTGACATTGAAGATGCTCAACCACGTGCGTAGCGTAGTGGTCTGGTACGACCAGGGGGCGTCCCCGTACTGGTTGGCGAACCGCAGCAATGCGAACAGGGCCAGCGCGCCGACGCCTGTCCACAGCAGCCAGCGCTGGCGCTGCTCCGGCGCGCGCTCGCGGGCGAACCAGGGCCCCATCAGATAACCCAGTGCGATCACCCCGATCCACGGCAGCACCGGATAGGAGGTACGCAGGCGCAGCGCGCCAGTCTCGATCCAGTCGCGCTGATGCAGCACTTTCCACAGCACCGCCAGCAGGCCATTGCCTTGCACCCGCATGCCGTCGAACAGGTTGTGCCCGGCCACCACCGCGATTGCCAGCATCATCAGCGCCGGGCGTGGCAGCCACAGCAGGCCGGCCAGCGCGATCATGCTCAGTCCGATGGCCCAGATCACCTGCAGGTACAGCGTGTCCGGCGGCAGCTGGAAGGTCCAGGCGAAGTTCACCAGGGTCAGTTCCAGCACCACCAGGAACAGCCCGCGCTTGAGCAGGAACGCGGCCGTGGCCCGGCGCGGATCCGCCTGGCGCTGGCCGTACAGCCAGGCCGACAGGCCGGTCAAGAGGACGAACACGGGTGCGCACAGGTGGGCCAGCAGACGGCAGGCGAACAGCGCAGGAGAGACTGTCGCTGCATCCATCGGGTCGCTCACCTGGTGCTGCAGGAAGAAGGTCTCGCGCACGTGGTCGAGCAGCATCAACAACATGACGGTGCCGCGCAGCTGGTCGATGGAGGCCAGGCGAGGGGAGGGGGAAGGGGGCATGCGATGCAGTAAGAACAAGGTAGCATTAAGATATAACATATCATTTGCGATACGCCCATCCGGACTTTGCCGGGTCGGTCGATTGCCGGGCCACGTGTTGGCCCGTTGCGCTGCAGCGCACGCCCCCATCCTTTGGCACGCTGGACTTGATCTGCCCTGAACGCTAGCGTGCAAGGGATTTTTTGCCAGCAGGGGCTTCCATGAACCACGACGCTGCGCCCAAGCAGCTCACCTTCCGCGCAGTGGCCCTGGCCATCGTGCTGGCGGTGGTGCTGTCGGCCGCCAACGCCTACCTCGGCCTGTTCGCAGGCCTGACCATCGCCACCGCCATTCCCGCCGCGGTGATTTCCATGGGCGTGCTGCGCCTGCTGGGCGGTGGCTCCATCCTTGAAAACAACATCGTGCAGACCGGCGCCTCGGCCGGTTCATCGATCGCCGCCGGTGTGATCTTCACCATCCCCGCGCTGGTGATCATGGGCTACTGGCCGGACTTCAAGTACTGGTGGGTGCTGGGCATCGCCGGCCTGGGCGGCCTGCTGGGCGTGCTGTTCTCGGTGCCGCTGCGCCGTTCGATGATCGTTGAAGACCCGCTGCCGTTCCCGGAAGGCAAGGCGGCGGCGGAAGTGCTCAAGGCCGGTGAGAACCCGGGTCCGGGCCTGAAGATCCTCGGCCTGTCGGCGGTGATCGGCGCCTTCGTCAAGCTGGCTGCGGAAAGCGGCATGCGCCTGATCCCGGACGCCTGGGCCACCTCGGCCTATGTCGGCAGCTCCAAGGTCACCGCCTTCATCGGCACCAACCTGTCGCCTGCACTGCTGGGCGTGGGCTACATCGTCGGCCTCAACGTCGGCATCGTGGTGGTGTCCGGCTCGATCCTGACCTGGCACATCGCCATTCCGATCTACCAGGCGTTCTTCATGAACACCGATCCGGCATTGGCCGCGTCGGTTGCCGCGGCTTCCTCCACCGAGGCCGCGTTCGCCATCTGGGGCGCGAAGATGCGCTACCTGGGCGTTGGTGCGATGCTGATCGGTGGCATCTGGACCCTGATCTCGCTGCGCAAGTCGCTGCTCAACGGCGTCAGGAGCGGCTTCGCCGCGGCCCGCAAGAGTGGCGGCCCGGTGCTGGCGCATACCGAGCGCGACCTGCCGATGAAGTGGATGCTGGTCGCCCTGGTGGCGTTCGTGCTGCCGCTGCTGGCCCTGTATCAGGCCATCGTCGGCCAGTGGCACGTGTCGATCCCGATGACCCTCATCATGATCGTCGCCGGCTTCCTGTTCGTCTCGGTCTCGGCCTACCTGGCCGGCCTGATCGGTTCGTCCAACAACCCGGTCTCGGGCATCACCATCTCCACCATCCTGTTCGCCTCGGCCGTGCTGGTCGTGCTGCTGGGCGCTGACGGCCTCAAGCCGGTCGGTGCCGGCGGTGCGCCGCTGGGTGCGGTGGCCGCGATCATGATCGGCGCGGTGGTGTGCTGCGCCGCTGCGGTCGGTGGTGACAACCTGCAGGACCTCAAGGCCGGTTACATCGTCGGTGCCACCCCGTGGAAGCAGCAGCTGATGCTGGGCATCGGTGCGTTCTCGTGCGCGCTGATCATGGCCCCGGTACTGAACCTGCTGGCCACTGCCTACGGCATCGGCGTGAAGTCCGAGCTGCACCCGAACGCGCTGGCTGCGCCGCAGGCCAACCTGATGGCCTCG
Organism: Stenotrophomonas maltophilia group sp. RNC7; assembly: GCF_030910085.1. Taxonomy (NCBI): domain Bacteria; kingdom Pseudomonadati; phylum Pseudomonadota; class Gammaproteobacteria; order Lysobacterales; family Lysobacteraceae; genus Stenotrophomonas; species Stenotrophomonas maltophilia group sp. RNC7. The sequence goes on from NZ_JAVFVN010000809.1 coordinate 59,727, forward strand.
GTGGCCAAGGGCCTGTTCGGTGGTGAACTGCCGTGGACCTTCATCGGCATCGGTGCTGTGGTCGGTGCTGCCATCATCGCCTTCGACAGCTGGCTGAAGTCGCGCAACGCGCGCTTCCGCGTGCCGGTGCTGGCCGCCGCCATCGGCATCTACCTGCCGCTGGAACTGATGGTGCCGATCTTCCTCGGCGGCCTGATCGCCCATCTGGTCGAGCGCTTCCACAAGGTGCGCGCCGATGACGAAGAAGGCCGCGACCGCGTGCACAAGCCGGGCGTGCTGTTTGCCGCCGGCCTGATCACCGGTGAGGCACTGATGGGCATCGCCATCGCGATTCCGATCGTGATCAGCAGCCGTGCCGACGTGCTGGCGGTGCCGTTCCACCTGCCGGGCGCACAGTGGATCGGCCTGGCCGTGCTGTTCCTGGTCGGCTGGCTGATCTACCGCACCGGCAAGTACGCCAAGGCGTAAGGGGCGGGCTCTGACCCTGGGTTCAACGGGTAGTGCCGGCCGCTGGCCAGCAACCACGGAACCTCCAAGGGCCTTGGTGTTGCCGGCCAGCGGCCGGCACTACCGCAAAACCCCGCTTCGGCGGGGTTTGCTGTTTCTGGCGATTGCCCGCCTGCAGCCATGACCGATGGCCTTGGCAGCCCCGGCCATGCGGGCCTACCATCGGTTTTTTGCCGTCCTGCGGAGACCCCGATGAAACTGCGTCATGCCCTGCTGCCACTGAGCCTGCTGGCCGCCCTGCCCAGCGTCGCCGCTGCCCGCGGCCTGGAAGTCCGCGACATGGTGGCCATGGACCGCGTCTCCGCGCCGGTACTGACCGCTGACGGCGGCACCGTGGTGTTCGCCAAGCGCAGCGTGGACGCCAACCTGAAGGCCTCCACGGCGCTGTTCGCGCGCAACCTGCGCACCCGCGACGCAGCGCCGCCGAAGCAGATCACCCCGGCCGGCTGGAACGTCAATTCCGCTTCGCTGTCGGCCGATGGCCAGACCGTGTATTTCCTCAGTGCCAGGAACGGCAGCCAGCAGCTGTACGCGCAGCCGATCAGCGGCGGCACCCCGCGCCAGCTGACCGACTTCCCGGTCGACGTGGACAGCTACCGTGTGTCGCCGCAGGACGACCGCGTGTTGTTCAGCGCCGGCGTGTTCCAGGCGTGCGCCTCGGACCTGGCCTGCACCGAGAAGAAGCTGAAGGAAAAGAAGGACGCCAAGGCCAGCGGCCAGGTGTGGGATTCGCTGTTCGTGCGCCATTGGGACACCTGGAACGACGGTCGCCGCAACACCCTGTTCGTCGCTCCGCTGCCGGCAGCCAAGGCCGGTGCGGTCAAGGGCGCTTCGGCGCTGAGCGCGACCATCGATGGTGATGCGCCGTCCAAGCCATTCGGCGGCAATGACGACTTCGTTTGGTCGCCGGACGGCGCCAGCGTGGTGGCCAGCATCCGCGTGGCCGGCAAGCAGGAGCCGTGGTCGACCAACTTCGACCTGTACCGCTTCGACGCCGCCGGCAAGCAGGCGCCGGTCAACCTGACGGCCTCCAACCCGGCCTGGGATGCCGGCCCGGTGTTCAGTGCCGACGGCAAGACGCTGTTCTACCGCGCGATGAAGCGCCCGGGCTTCGAGGCCGACCGCTTCGGCCTGATGGCGATGGACGTTGCCAGCGGCAAGACCCGCGAGATTGCCCCGCAGTGGGATCGTTCGGCCGGTGGCATCACCCTGTCCGCCGACGGCGCCAGCATCTACACCACTGCCGATGACCTCGGCGAACACCCGCTGTTCCAGATCGACGTGGCCAGCGGCAAGGCCACCAAGCTGATCGGCGACGGCAGCGTGACCGCGGTCGACGTGGCCGGCAAGAGCGTGGCGATCACCCGCAACAGCCTGAAGAGCAACGACCAGGTGCTGGTCGGCCTGCTGCCGGCCGCGGGCGAAGCCATCGGCGAACTGCGCGCGCTGACCCCGGCCGCAGGCGAGGTGCTGAAGGACGTGTCCTTCGGCGACTACGAGCAGTTCGAGTTCAAGGGCTGGAACAACGACACCGTGCACGGCTACGTGGTCAAGCCGCACAACTACCAGGAAGGCAAGTCCTATCCAGTGGCGTTCCTGATCCACGGCGGCCCGCAGGGCAGCTTCGGCAATGGCTGGAGCTACCGCTGGAACCCGCAGACCTACGCGGGCCAGGGCTACGCGGTGGTGATGATCGACTTCCACGGCTCCACCGGCTATGGCCAGGCATTCACCGATGCGATCAGCCAGCACTGGGGCGACCGCCCGCTGGAAGACCTGCAGAAGGGCTGGGATGCGGCGCTGAAGAAGTACGCCTTCCTCAACGGTGACAAGGCCTGCGCGCTGGGCGCCAGCTACGGCGGCTTCATGGTCAACTGGATCGCCGGCAACTGGAACGGCCCGTTCAAGTGCCTGGTCAACCACGACGGCGTGTTCGACCAGCGCATGATGGGCTACGCCACCGAAGAACTGTGGTTCACCGAGTGGGAACAGGGCGGCACGCCGTACCAGAAGGCCGCCAACTACGAGAAGTTCAACCCGGTCAACCACGTGGCGGACTGGAAGAAGCCGATCCTGGTCATCCACGGCCAGCAGGACTTCCGCATTCCGGTCGAGCAGGGCCTGGCCGCATTCACCGCCGCCCAGCGCCAGGGCATCGAATCGAAGTTCCTGTACTTCCCGGATGAAAACCACTGGGTGCTGAAGCCGAACAACAGCATCCTGTGGCATGACACCGTCAATGCCTGGCTGAAGCAGCACATCGGCAATTGATGATTGCAGCGCCGCCCTTCGAGGCGGCGCTTTTGTCTCCGCCGGTGGGTGCCGATGTTCCCGCCGGTGGGTGCCGACCGTTGGTCGGCACACCTTTGCCAACAGCAGCCGAGCATGGCTCGGCTCTACAAGAGCCCCTGCATGATCCAGAACGACATCGTCGTCTTCGGTTTGATCGCCGCCACCCTTGGCGCCGTGTTCTGGACCGCCTCGCGGGAGCAGGGCCTGTGGAAGCGCGTCTACACCTTCGTGCCGGCACTGCTGCTGTGCTACCTGATTCCCGGCATCTACAACACCGTCGGCCTGATCGACGGGCAGAACACCCGGCTCTACAACCCGATCGCGCGCGACATCCTGCTGCCGGCGGCGCTGATCCTGCTGACCCTTGCGGTCGACATCAAGGGCATCCTGCGGCTCGGCCCGAAGCTGGTGCTGATGTACCTGGGGGCCTCGGCCAGCATCATGCTCGGTGCGGTGGTGGCGTTCCTGCTGATGCGTGCCGTGCATCCGGAAACCGTGGCCGGCGACACCTGGGCCGGCATGGCCGCGCTGGCCGGCAGCTGGATCGGTGGCGGCGCCAACATGCTGGCGATGCGTGAAGTGTTCGACGTCAATGCGACCACCTTCGGACAGTTCGCGGTGGTCGACGTGGGGGTCGGCTACGTATGGATGGCCGCGCTGATCTTCCTGGCCGGGCGCGCGGCGAAGATCGACGCGCGCAGTGGTGCCGATACCTCGGCCATCGATGAGCTGAAGGAGCGCATTGCGCGCTTCCAGGCCGAACACGAGCGCATTCCCAGCCTCACCGACCTGATGCTGATCGTGGCGGTGGCCTTCGGCGGTGTCGGCCTGGCTCACGCCATTGGCGCACCGCTGGCGGCGTGGTTCAAGGCGAATGTCAGCTGGGCTGCGCAGTTCAGCCTGGACGCGCCGTTCGTGTGGGTGGTGGTGCTGTCGACCACGCTCGGCCTCAGCCTCAGTTTCACCCGTGCGCGCAACCTGGAAGGTGCGGGCGCATCGCGCCTGGGCTCGCTGCTGCTGTACTTCCTGATCGCCTGCATCGGCATGCAGATGGATCTGCTGGCGCTGCTGGATCGCCCGTGGCTGTTCCTGCTGGGCATCATCTGGATCAGCGTGCACATCGTGCTGCTGTGGTGCCTGGGCAAGCTGCTGAAGGTGCCGTTCTTCTATTTCGCCATCGGTTCGCAGTCGAACATTGGTGGCCCAGCCTCGGCGCCGGTGGTGGCCGCGGCGTTCCATCCGGCCCTGGCGCCGGTCGGCGTGCTGCTGGGAACGATGGGTTTTGCCACCGGCACGTACCTGGCCTACATCGTCGGCATTACCTTGCGGACGCTGGCCGGGCAGGGCTGATTGTGCACGGGGCGATGGGGCAGATCCTGTAGAGCCGAGCCCGCGCTCGGCTGCATCTGTATTTGTGCAGGTGACAGCGAAGAGCAGCCGAGCATGGGCTCGGCTCTACAGTAGATCCACGCCATGCGTGAATGGTGCGTACCAAGGTCCGCACCCACCAGCGGCGGTTACGCCGCCTGCAGCAATCCGCGTTCGATCAACCACGCCTTCGCGTCCTCGGCGTCCTGCTCGAACCACGCCTTCGTGGATCCCAGCCGATACGTATACCCCCAAGCATCCATGTCGGCCATCAGCCGCTGGCTGCCGACACCGGGCAGCTGCCCGGCCAGCACGATCTGCAGGTAGCAGGTCGCGTCTTCCTCGGCCACCGAGTCGGTGGCATCGGTATGCACCCGCGCACGCCGCTCCGGTGGCAGTACGATCAGGTGGCAGGCCTCATGCAGCATGGAGTGCACGGGCGTGTCATCGCGCACGTACACGTTGCTGGCGATGATGCCGGCCTCTGGTTCGCCCCAGTAACTGCCGGGAATCGGTTCGCCGGGCGCCACGTGGTGCAGCCGAAGGCCATGCGCGGCGAGCAGGCGCTGCGCGTCGGCGAAGGCGATGTCGCCCACGCAGGTGATGTCCACGGCGGTTGTCGTATCGGTCATGCGGGTCAGGCAGCCCCGCCCATGCAGGCACGGGCGGGGCAGGGGATCAGGGTTTGTCCGGGCCTTCGGGCAGCGCCACGGAAATGTCCAGCACGTCGTGCTGGCCATCCTTCACCAGGTCGACCTTCACCGCATCGACGTCGATGTTCACGTACTTCTTGATCACTTCCAGCAGCTCGCGCTGCAGCAGCGGCAGGTAGTCCGGGCCACCGCGGTGGCTGCGTTCCTGCGCGATGATGATCTGCAGGCGGTTCTTGGCGGTTTCGGCGGTGGTCTTCTTCGCTTTGAGGAAATCAAACAGGCCCATGCTTACCCTCCGAACAGCTTGCTGAAGAAGCCCTTCTTCTCGACGTTGGTGAAGCGCATCGGGCGTTCTTCGCCGAGGATGCGCGCGACGGCGTCTTCATAGGCCTGGCCGGCAGCGGATTCGACATCCAGGATGACCGGCTCGCCCTTGTTGGAGGCGTTGAGCACGTCGCCCGACTCCGGAATCACGCCGATCGCCTTCAGGCCGAGCACTTCCTCGACGTCGGCGATGCTCAGCATCTCGCCGCTTTCCACGCGCACCGGGGTGTAGCGGGTCAGCAGCAGGAAGGCCGGCACGTCCTGGCCGGATTCGGCCTTGTGGGTCTTCGAGTCGAGCAGGCCGATGATGCGGTCGGAGTCGCGCACCGACGACACTTCCGGGTTCACCACCACCACCGCGCGGTCGGCGAAATACATCGCCAGGAAGGCACCCTTCTCGATGCCGGCCGGGGAGTCGCAGATGATGTAGTCGAAACCGTCGGCGGCCAGGTCCTTCAGGACCTTGCCCACGCCTTCCTGGGTCAGTGCGTCCTTGTCGCGGGTCTGCGAGGCGGCCAGCACGTACAGGTTGTCAAAGCGCTTGTCCTTGATCAGGGCCTGCTTGAGGGTGGCTTCGCCGTGCACGACGTTGACGAAGTCATACACCACGCGGCGTTCGCAGCCCATGATCAGGTCGAGGTTGCGCAGGCCGACGTCGAAGTCGATCACCGCCACCTTCTTGCCGCGCCGCGCCAGGCCGCAGGCCAGGCTCGCGCTGGAAGTGGTCTTGCCGACGCCGCCCTTGCCGGAGGTGACTACGATGATTTCAGCCAAAGGACTTCTCCTGATGATTCTGTTTGGGGGCTGCGTCAGTCCAGCGCAGCGATCTTGATCTGGTCCTGTTCCAGCCAGACCTGCACGGCCTTGCCGCGCAGGTTGTCCGGGACATCGTCCAGTACCTTGTAATGGCCGGCAATGGCGACCAGTTCCGCATGGAAATCACGGCAGAAAATGCGTGCCGCGGTGTTGCCCTGGGCCCCTGCCAGCGCGCGACCGCGCAGGGTGCCGTAGATGTGGATGCTGCCATCGGCGATGACCTCGGCGCCGGCGCCGACGGTGGCCATCACGGTCAGGTCGCAGTTTTCCGCGTACAGCTGCTGGCCCGAACGCACGTTGCCCAGCTGCATGCGGCCCGGCTTCGGTGCAGCCGCGTCGGCCACCTTGGCCACCGGCGTTGCCGGGGCGGGCTTCGGTTCGGCACGGGCTGCGCGGCGCGGCTCCGGTGCAGGCGGCGGCGGGGCCGGTTCGGCCTCGGCACGCTCGTACTGCGCGCGGAACTTGGCCAGCAGCGGCAGGCCGAGCTGCTGCGAGAGCAGGTCGATCGCGCTGGTGCCATAGGCCAGCGCCACCGGCAGCACGCCGGCGCTGCGCAGGCCATCGACCAGCGCCTGCGCGGTGGCCACATCCGGCACCTGGCTCAGGCCGCCGAAGTCGAGGATCACCGCGGCGCGGCCGAACAGCTTCGGGGCGCGGGTCACGCGCTCGCGCATTTCCTGCACGAGGCGTTCGACATCAAGGGTACGGATGCGCAGGTTGGCGATGCCCACCTGGCCGATCTTCAGTTCACCGGCTTGTTCGTAATCGAAATTCACCGCCACGCTCAGGTCCCCGTCGGCCGCTGTGCCTGCGCCGGCAGCTGCCGTGCGCGTGTCCATGCCACATCCGGCAGCTTGCCGCCGTAGGTCTCCTTGACCCAGGGGTAGCTGCACAGTTCCTTGGCCAGCATGCTGGCGCGCACATCGACCTGCGGCATCGTGTTCTGGCCCAGCTCGCGGAAGCCGAAGCTGCCGTGGAAGAGCAGGGCGGCATCGGCGCCATGGTCGAGGAAGACTTCGCAGGTCATCTGCGGGTAGCGCAGCTCGGCGAAGCTCTGCGCGTCGGCATAGAACGCACGGCCGACGCCGCCGCCACGACGGCGGCTGGCGACCACGATGCGGTCGATATAGAAGAACGGGGTGTCCAGCTGCTGCTTGAACCAGGCGAAATTGCTGCTGTCGTGCTGGCTGTCGCTGCCAAAGCCGATCAGGAAGCCGGCCAGGTTGCCGTCGCGCTCGGCGACGCGGAAGTATTCAGCGGTTTCATAGAACAGGCGCAGGCGGGCCGCATCCAGGGGAAGGATGGCCAGGCCAGCATTGTTGTTCAAAGCCAGGACGGAATCGAGCTCGTGCTCGCGCACGTCGCGGATGACAATCGACATTGTGACTCCGTGGGGTAACGCGGTTGGTCCATCAAGGGACCCTGCGCACGATTATTGCATGCCCGGGGTGGGCTGCGGCATGAACAGGCGACCGCAGGGGCATGACTTCCGTGGGAGTGCGCGACGCAGGCCGGACCCGTAGAGTGCTGGCATGTTGGGAGTCCTCAGCCATACCCGCGTCCTCCGCCTGGCCGGCCTGTTCACCTGGGTCATGGTCGGCCTGCCGCTGGCGTACTCGCAGTTCGAGAACCTGCACAGCCGCGCTGACATGGGCGGCTGGGCGATCCTGCTGTTCGTCGCCTACCTGTCCTTCGGCACGGCCTACTACTGGCTGACCCGCATCCTGCGCAGCGACAGCCACACCAGCTGGCTGGACCGCGGCCTGCTGCTGTTGCTGACGGTCTCGGCGCTGGGGGTCAGCTTCCTCAGCGGGTCGGGCCTGGGCAGCATCCTGATGATGGTGGCCGCCGGGGTCATTCCGTGGATGCTGTCGGTACGGCTGGGCGTGCTGTGGCTGCTGGTCAGCCAGCTGGCCGTGGCTCCGGTCTATTACCTGCTGCTGCGCTTCCCGCTGTTCGAAGCGGTGATGCAGTCGCTGCTGTATGGCGGCTTCTCCATGTTCATCTTCGTGACCAGCCTGGTCGCGCGGCAGCAGACCGAGGCCCGCGACGAGCAGCGCCGGCTCAATTCGGAACTGCGCGCCACCCGCGCCCTGCTGGCCGAGAGCGCGCGGGTCAACGAACGCACCCGCATTTCGCGCGAACTGCATGACCTGCTGGGCCACCAGCTGACCGCGCTGACCCTGAACCTGGAGGTCGCCGGGCACCTGGCCGAGGGCCAGGCCCTCGATCACGTGAAGCGCTCGCACGCGCTGGCCAAGCTGCTGCTGGGCAACGTGCGCGAGGTGGTGAGCCAGCTGCGCGAGACCGGCGCGATCGATCTGGCTGCGGCGCTGCGCCCGCTGACCGAGAACGTGCCCTCGCTGGACATCCAGCTGGAGATCGAGGATCCGCTGAACGTGGAGGACCCGCAGCGGGCCCACGTACTGCTGCGCTGCACCCAGGAGATCATCACCAACGCGGTGCGCCATGCCAGTGCCCGCCACCTGTGGATCAGGGTGTACCGTGAAGCCCCCGATCGGGTGGTGGTCGAGGCCCGCGACGACGGCGTCGGCGCGGATATGGTCAATGTGGGCAATGGCTTGCGCGGCATGCGCGAGCGCCTGCAACAATGTGGTGGCCAGCTGCAGATCGAAACCCGCCCCGGTGAGGGTTTCCGGCTGCGGGCGACGGTGCCGGCAACGGTGCTGGTGGCGGCCCTTACCAAGGTTCCTGAAGGAGTGCGTTGATGATTCGCGTCTGCCTGGTCGACGACCAAACCCTGGTGCGGCAGGGAATCCGCTCCCTGCTGGCGCTCGACGACGGCATCGAGGTGGTGGCCGAGGCCGGCGACGGCCGGCAGGCGGTCGAGCTGATCCCCCAGGTACGCCCCGACGTGGTGCTGATGGACATGCGCATGCCGGTGATGTCGGGGCTGGAGGCCCTGCAGGTGCTGTCGCGGCAGGAACAGCTGCCGCCGACCATCATCCTCACCACCTTCGACGACGACCAGCTGGTGCTGGCCGGGCTCAAGGCCGGTGCCAAGGGCTACCTGCTCAAGGACGTCACCCTGGCACAGCTGGTCGGCGCCATCCGCACCGTGGCCGACGGGGGATCGCTGGTGCAGCCGGCGGTAACCCAGCGCCTGCTGTCCGGCCTGGAGCACATGCGCAATGAATTCGTCAGCCTGGACCGCCCGGACCCGCTGACCGACCGCGAGACCGAGATCCTGCGGCTGATGGCCAGTGGCTTCTCCAACAAGGAGATCGCCAATTCGCTGGGCGTCGCCGAGGGCACCATCAAGAACCACGTGTCCAACATCCTTTCCAAGCTGGGTGTGCGCGACCGTACGCGGGCCGTATTGAAGGCGTTCGAGCTCCAGCTGGTCTGAGAAAAAATCTTTCAAGTACAAAGACTTGGGTCGTAGTCGGGGGTTTCCGCCAAGGTTGCCCCCTACTTGCCGGGTAGCGGTATGCGTTACCCTTCGAATCCTTTGTCCATACAAATACGCAGCCGGCAGGGAAACCGGTGCGCCAATCCCGATAAACAATGCCCGCGAAGCCTGCTAGGATTGGCGCTTCGCTTCAATCAACCCGGCCGTGGGATCGGCCCCGGAGACTCTCTGAATGACCCGTATTATCGAGTTCCTGATCGCCTTGGGGATCGTGGCTGGCCTGTTCGTCATCATTGGCGTATGTCTGCCGGGCGAGCGTCACATCACCGAAAGCATCGAGACCAACCGCAAGATGACGATCGTGTACGACACGGTCAGCAGCCTGCGCCGCTTCAAGGACTGGAACCCGCTGGTACTGCGCGATCCCGCCGTTGATCTGAAGCTGTCCGGCCCGGCCTCGGGTGTCGGTGCCACCCTCGACTTCACCTCCAAGGACCTGGGTACCGGTTCCTGGAAGATCACCGAAGCCGAAGAGAACAAGCGTGTTGTGATCGCCATCGAGGACGCCACCAAGGGTCACGACAAGGTCACCACCTTCAACCTGGAGCCGACCGGCAAGGGCGGTCGCAACGTCAAGATCACCCAGGACTACTCGGTGAAGTACGGCTTCGACCTGTTCGGCCGTTACGCCGGCCTGTATGTCAGCCGCCAGATCGGCGATGACATCAAGATGGGTCTGTCGCGCATGGCCAACATGCTCGCAACCGTGCCGAACGTGGACTACCGCACGCCGGAAGCCCCGCTGACCGACCTGGCCATCGTTGAAGTGCCGGCCGAGAACCTGCTGGTGGTCAACGCCGGCAACGTGGACCGCGGTCAGGACACCATCACCAAGTCCATCAAGGACAACCAGGAGTGGATCAAGCGCGTGATGGAGGCCAATGGCCTTGAAGCTGCCGGTCCGTTCCGCATCATCACCACCGACTTCGGCCAGGAGAAGTACGCTTTCGACATCGCCCAGCCGGTGAAGAAGAAGGGTGCTGAAGGTGCTGCTGCCGACGAGCTGACCGTCAAGATCGACGGCGGCGCTCCGGTCAAGTACGTGCACGTTGCTCCGCACCGTTCGGCGCATGCGGCCTACACCGGCCACATGGCGGGTCTGGACGTGGCGCGCAACGGCCTGCGTGCCTGGGCCGTGACCTCGGGCAACGAAGTCATCGACCGTCCGTACGAAACCTGGAAGGACGGCATCGACAAGTCGTTCACCCCGGAAGGTACCTACGACATCTACTGGGCCGTCAAGTAATCCCCGGCTGACCCATGTAGTGTTGGACACGAAAACGCGCCGCTCATTGCGGCGCGTTTTTTTTCATCCGGCGCCCGGCAAGGGGCGCTTCGCAAGGAGCCCTCATGTTCAATCTGGAACGTCGCGCACGTAAGCCTTCCCTGCTGGCCTGCCTGGGGGCGCTGTTGGCTGCCGCCTCGATCGGCCTGTCTGCTTATGCATCGCATGGCGTAGCCGACCCGTTGGCGCAGCAGCATCTGAACATGGCGGCGCTGTATGCGTTCGCGCATGGCGCGGTGCTGGTGGCGCTTGGGCCGCGCGCGCAGGGGGCGATCGCACACCTGGCGCTGTACGTGCTGCTGCTGGGGGTCCTGCTGTTTTCCGGCAGCCTGGTGGGTGGGGCGTTGTGGCAGTGGCCGACACGGATGGCGCCGATCGGTGGCACCAGCATGATGGCCGGATGGGTGTTGCTGGCGATCAATGCGTTGAGGCGGTGAGGGTCGCAGGGCTGTCGCTCCGATCCATGCCGATGCGATCGTGATGGTTCATGGGCGTTACTTTTCTTTTCGCGCGAAAAGAAACGTAACCCAAAGAAACGCGCCGCCGGCCGCGAGCCGGTGCTGTGCACCGGTCCTCTGCGCTCCTCGGCCCGTCGAGGGGCGGGGCGGAGAGCAGCCGAGCGTGGCTCGGCTCTACAGAATCGCACGCACCTCTTCGCCCTCGCCGGACCTGCGGTGCTCGGCTCGCTTGAAGGCGGACCCAACAGCCGCGCGCTGATCCGTTGTAGAAGCTTCGAGCGAAGCGACCCGCTTTTGTCTTTGCTCTCTTGTTCCATCCCGTGGCGGACGCACGCGGAATCTGTCCGTGGCCGGGCGGGTGGGTTGCGCAGGGGCGTAAGCGCCATGGATGGCGCGCCCGAGCCTACAGGGACGTATTTACGGCGTCCCCTGCGCAGCGCACCCGCCCGGACAGCTCCATGAATTTCGCCTTGCGGTCGCCACGAGGGGCTCAGCCGTTGGCCGGTCTCCAGCACCAGTGCCAGGGTTCGTAGACGATGCCGTGCGGGTTGTCGCGCGGGTAGCTCAACCGGAAGCCGTGCCCAGCGGCATGGGCCTGCAGCCAGGCGAACGCGTCGGTAGCGTCGAACGATTCCTCGGCCGGGGCATCGCCCGGCGTGCCGATGTCCAGCGCATGGCCGCTGTGGTGTTCACTGAACCCCGGTGCGGCATTCACCTTCAGGATCTCCGTCACGCTCAGCCCGCGCGCCCGTTTCCGTTCGAAGATGCCCAGCTGGTAGGCATGGCTGCGGAAGCCAGAGATTGCATCCAGTGCGATGCCATCGCGCGCTGCATGCAGGCGCATCCGCCGCCAGCCCTGTGCAGCGCCGCGGCGCAGCCACAGCGGGCGGGCGAAGCGGTCGCGCCCAGCAAAGTGCAGCAGGCACGGTTCGGGTTCCAGCGGCAGGCCGCTGTCGTCGGCATAGCGCTGGGCATCCAGGCCGAGCTGCTGCAGGCGCTGCTGCAGCCCGGCGAGGGGCAGCCACTGCGCTTCCAGATTTGCACCGAATGGCCGGGCCGCGGCTGCATCCAGCAAGGCCAGTGCTTCCTCGGCCCCGGGCTCGCGCGCCAGGCGCGGCACCATGGCGTGCACGCCGTGTTCCACCACCGCCGCCAGGTAACGGCCATCGCACTTGCGCCGCAGCACCCAGTTCGCTCGTGACAGCAGGCGCGCGTCGAGATTGCTGCGCGCACGCAGCAGGCCGGCCGGCCACAGTTCGATGGTTTCGGTATTGATCAGCAGGGGCAGGCGTCGTTGCATCGCCGCAGCTTACTGCCGCGGGCCCGGCACGGCCACCTTGCGCAGTGCTTCCAGCAGCGCCTGTGGCCGATCGAGACTGAGCAGCAGGGTGCTGCCATCGCGGACCGGCAGGGCGAGGACGCGCGCGCGGTTGGTGACCAGCGCGAAGCCCTTGGCACCGCCCTGCAGGCGAAAGTGGCCGGAATAGAAGCCCGGCATTGCGTAGCCGTTGGTCTTGAAGCGGATGCCATAGCGGGGGTCACGCTGCAGGTCGACCACCTCGGCCTGGTCCAGCCGCAGCTGCGCCACCGGAACGCGGCGGCGGTACATCGTCGAGCGCACATCCAGCACGTTGTCGGCCAGTTCCACCCGGCGACGGAAGAATGCTGCGCCCAACCCGATGCCGAGTACCGCGATCACCAGCAGACTCCAGGCGGCACTGCCGCCCATCCGGAACCAGGGCGGCGACAGCGTTACTTCGATCCAGGGGGCACTGGCCGGCGTCTTGTACAGCTGCGCATACAAGCAGGCCACGAAGGCGGCGAGCAGGGGCAGCACGATCCACAGCACGCGCAACGGCGAGCTCTCGGCCACCTCGTACTGTTTCGGATCGCTGGCGCCCATGGCTCAGGCCTCCTTCTTGAACACCAGCATCGCCGGGCGCATCGGTGCGGGGATGATGATGTTGACCAGCTCCCAGCCCAGTTGGCCCTGGCGGCTCAGTTCGCTCTGGATGTCCTCGGCCTTGAGCAGGCCCATCATGGACGTCTTGACCTCGATCGTCTGGTAGCTCCAACGCTTGCTCATTCCTTGTCCTCCGAAGATGGCGTGGGTTTCGGCAGGCGTCCTGCCTTGCGCAGGGCGTCGCGCAGCACGTATTCGATCTGTGCGTTGAGGCTGCGCAGCTCGTCGTCAGCCCAGCGTTGCGCGGCGGCCAGGACGTCGGCATTGATGCGCAGCGGGTAGGCTTTCTTCTCACTCATGCAAGCTCCTGGCGGGGCGGTGGGGCGCCCCGTTGCGAGGGTGGTTCAGTACAGCGAACCGGCGTTGACGATCGGCTGGGTGCCGCGGTCCGAGCACAGCACGGTCAGCAGGTTGCTGACCATGTGCGCCTTGCGTTCCTCATCCAGCTGCACCACGCCGTTCTTCTGCAGTTCGGCCAGGGCCATTTCAACCATGCCGACCGCACCGGCCACGATGCGCGTGCGTGCAGCGATCACTGCGTTGGCCTGCTGCCGCTGCAGCATCGCCTGGGCGATTTCGGCGGCGTAGGCGAGGTGGCTGATGCGTGCGTCGATCACCTGCACGCCAGCGTCGGCCAGGCGTTCGGCCAGCTCGTTCTTCAGGTGCTGGGAGATCTCGCTGGCATGGCTGCGCAGCGCCAGCTGTCCCTCCTCGTGCTGGTCGTAGGGATAGCTGGTGGCCATCGCGCGCAACGCCGATTCGGACTGGATGTGCACGAAGCTTTCGTAGTCGTCCACGTTGTAGACGGCCTCGGAGGCATCGACCACCTGCCAGACGATGACCGCAGCGATCTCGATCGGGCTGCCGTCCAGCTCGTTGACCTTCAGCTTGCCGCTCTCGAAGTTGCGCACGCGCTGGCTGACCCGGCGCTTGGCATAGAAGGGGTTGTTCCAGCGCAGGCCGTTGTCCTTGACGGTGCCGACGTACTTGCCGAACAGGCTCAGCACCGCCGCCTGGTTGGGCTGGATGGTGTACAGGCCGGCCAGGATGAAGACCGCAGCGAAGATCACCAGCATGCCGGCCAGCATCAGCAGCAGGTTCGGTGAGCCGGAATCGGTCCTGGTCGTCGCCCCGAGTACGAACAGTGCGGTACCCGCCAGCGCGACCAGCAGGGATCCGGCCAGGGTGCCCAGGCCGTTGAGGGAGGCAAGCGACTTCTCTTTCATGGCGGTACTTCCTTGAGGGTTCGAATTGAAGATATCAAATTGATATCACTTGTCGACTACCGTTCGTCGGATGCCATGGTCAGGGTGCGCGGCCAGCTAGAATGCCCACCCGCCTTCACGTCGCTGCTGGAACCGCCATGGCCAAGCTTGGAACTCCGTTGTCCCCCTCCGCCACCCGCGTGCTGCTGCTGGGCTCGGGCGAACTTGGCAAGGAGGTGGCCATCGAGCTGCAGCGGCTGGGCGTGGAAGTGATCGCCGCTGACCGCTACGCCGATGCCCCGGCCATGCAGGTCGCCCACCGCTCGCACGTGATCGACATGCTCGATGCGATGGCGCTGCGCGCCCTGATCGCCCAGGAGCAGCCACATCTGGTGGTGCCGGAGATCGAGGCCATCCATACCGAGACCCTGGTCCAGCTGGAGCAGGAGCAGGGCCTGCGGGTGATCCCGACCGCACGCGCCGCGCGCCTGACCATGGACCGCGAGGGCATCCGCCGCCTCGCCGCCGAAACCCTGGGCCTGCCGACCTCGCCGTACCGCTTCGTCGATACCGAGGCCGAGTACCGTGCTGCCGTGGCCGCCATCGGCCTGCCGTGCGTGGTCAAGCCGGTCATGTCTTCCTCGGGCAAGGGCCAGAGCACCCTGCGCAGCGAAGCGGACATCGCTCCGGCCTGGGACTACGCACAGACCGGTGGCCGCGCCGGCGCCGGCCGCTGCATCGTCGAGGGTTTCATCGACTTCGATTACGAGATCACCCTGCTGACCGTGCGCCATGCCGGTGGCACCTCGTTCTGCGCGCCGATCGGCCATCTGCAGAAGGACGGCGACTACCGCGAAAGCTGGCAGCCGCAGCCGATGTCGAGCGCGGCACTGGCGCGTGCCGAAGAGATTTCGCGTGCGATCACCGACGACCTTGGCGGCTGGGGCCTGTTCGGCGTCGAGCTGTTCGTGAAGGGCGACGAAGTGTGGTTCAGCGAAGTGTCGCCGCGCCCGCACGATACCGGCCTGGTGACGCTGGTATCGCAGGAGCTGAGCGAGTTCGCGCTGCACGCGCGCGCGATCCTCGGCTTGCCGATTCCGGTGATCCGCCAGAGTGGTCCGTCGGCGTCGTGCGCGCTGTTGGCACACGGCGAGGGTGTGCCGTACTTCAACAATGTCGCCGCCGCGCTGCAGGTGCCGGATACCGCCGTGCGCCTGTTCGGCAAGCCGAGCGTGCATGGCCACCGCCGCGTCGGTGTGACCCTGGCGCGCGCGGAAACCATCGACGAAGCACGCGCCATCGCGCGTGATGCCGCCGACGCCATCGGCGTCGAACTGCGCCCGTAAAACGATAGCGCCGGGCCATGCCCGGCGGGAATCTTCTGTAGAGCCGAGCCCGCGCTCGGCTGCTTTTCCATGTGACGCTTCAGCCCGACAATGGATTCAAGTATTCAGTCTTGCGCGGTCTACCGGGGCGCTATTGAGCGCCGAATGACGCTGTTGGAGGATTTGCCGCAAAGCAGGTAAACGCTTCGCCGCACCTTCGAACTGAAAAGTGACATCTGGTTGAGCGTCAGAATCCTGCGTGTTTTATTTTCTGACGGATGAATGCCAAAGACACCTCAGGAGAAGGCTTGGACGAGCGGCTTACATCAGCGCTACCTGCCTTGTATCACCGAATTGGCCAATCACTGATTGATGCCGTGCCTACCGACCAATGCGGGATCTGGCTGAACTTCGAGATCATCAAGAATGCCTGGTCGGGTTGGGCGTTCTACCGCAAGCCGTCAGGCTCATACGGCTATCTGGAAATTCCAGATGATGCGGAAGCAGCGCTTCTGGAGATGCATCAGCTCTTTGCGCAATGGCACCATGCACTCTGGACGAGTTTGACGTTTCATCTGGATCCAGAGAACAAGATGGAAATCGAGCTCGGATATGAGCAGCTTTCCGAGGATGAGTTCATCGATTCCCTGGGTCGGGAGCAGGCTTGGCAGGACCGCTGTCTCGGGGCTGACGCTCAGATTGACTGGCAGAGCTACTAAGCTTGGTTGGTTGCAGTAGCCGAGCATGGGCTCGGCTCTACAACATCTTCAGCAACCGGTGGCGCCGGGTGATGCCCGGCGGCTGCGCCGGTTACGGCTTCACGTCCACCCACACCAGATGGTGGTCGCTGCCGTCGGCGATCTTCGCTTCCGGGCTTTCATTGGCCAGCCAGAAGATGCCGCTGCCCACGTATTCGAAGCCGGTCGAGGGCAGCACGTAGTCCAGGCGCATGGTGCCGGACTTCGGCCCGAAATCGCCGGTGGCGTGGAACGGCGCGCCCTTGCGCTCGATGCCCTTGGCCGCATAGGCCAGGCTGGTCTGCTCGCCGCCGACGCTGCGCGGGGTGGGGTAGCGCAGCACGCGCGCGTTATCGATCAGCTCGACGATCGCCTCGTGGCGGCCATCGCCATCGACCGGGTCGTTGTTCAGATCGCCAAGGATCACGAAGCGCGCGTCCTGCGCCAGGCCGCCACACTGGCCCTTGTCGTCGCACAGCCAGGGCTTCTCACCCTTGGACAGGTATTCCTGCCACAGGCGCAGTTCGTCGTGGTTACGTGCCGCGTTGCGCTTTTCCGGGCCGTCGAACACCGGCGGGGTCGGATGCGAGACCAGCGCGTGGACCACGCCGCCCGGGGTCTTCACCGGTACGTCCCAATGCGACTTCGACGACAGGCGCAGCTGCGACCACACATGATCGTTGTAGAAGCTTTGGCCGGTACGCGGGTCGACCGGGCGGATCGCACCGGGCATCGCGCTCCACTTCAACAGCTGGAAGCTGCGTACCTTGGTTTCATCGATCGGGTAGCGCGACAGCACCAGCATGCCGTACTGGCCCGGGTGCAGGCCGTAGCCCCACGCATCATTGCCACGGCCGCGGCCTTCGCCGCCGACCACGCCGTTGTTGTCCAGGTCCAGGCCGCTGGGCACACCTGTGTTGACCGGCGCCAGGTAGCGGTAGGCAAAGTGCAGCGGCTTGCCGCCGCCGGGCTGGGCGACTTCCAGGTAGCGCTTCTGGAACAGGTCGGCGGCGCGATGGGCATCGTCGAAATCGAATTCGTTCAGCAGCACCAGGTCCGGGCGCACCTGCTGCAGCACGGCGGCGATCTTGCGTGCGTGCTCGCTGTCGCCCTCCAGCTCCTTGATCAGGCCACCGGCGTCGTCGGAGTACAGCGAGGTGTTGTAGGTGGCCAGGCGCAGCGCAGTGGACGGCTTCTCAGTCATCGCGGGGGACGTGGCAAAGGCGGGGACGGTGGCGCCGCAGAGCAGGGCCAGGGCGAGGATCAGGGGTTTGGCGTTCATCCCCCTATTCTGCACCCGGCCCGGTGTCAGCGGTTTGTCAGCGCCCGTCCAGTTCGTTGTCGAAATCGTGCCAGCGGCGGCCGTCGTAGGCCTCAAGGGGATGGAAGCGGCGCTTGTAGTCCATCTTCTGGTGCCCGCGGATCCAGTAGCCCAGGTACACGTGCGGCAGCCCCTCGCGGCGCGCCCACTCGATCTGCTGCAGGATCGCGAAGGTACCCAGCCCGCGCGCGGCGTGGTCCGGGTCGAAGAACGTATAGACCGCCGACAGGCCATGCTCGGTGACGTCGGTCACCGCCACCCCCAGCAGCTGGCTGGGCTGGCCGTCGTGGCCGGGCAGGCGCATCTCCATGAAGCGGGTGTGCGACCAGCTGCCGATCAGGAACTGCTCGAATTCGTGCGGGCCGTGGTCGTCCATGCCTCCATTGGCGTGGCGGTGGGTGAGGTAGCGGTGATACAGCGCGAACAGGTCGTCGCGGGCGGTGGCGGCAGTGATCCGCACCTCCAGGTCGTCATTGCGGGCGGCACAGCGGCGCTGGCTGCGGTCCGGGGCGAAGCGCGCCACCGGGATCCGCACCGCCACGCAGGCCTGGCAGTGCGCGCAGTGCGGCCGGTAGACCAGGTCGCCGCTGCGGCGGAAGCCCCAGCTCAGTGCCAGCGGGTACAGGCCACCCAGCCGGCGATCGTGCGGATCCAGCACCAGGTCGCGCGCCACCCGGTCCGACCAGTACCCGCAGGGGTGCTCGCCGGTCTGGAAAAGTCGCAGTTCGTCGTCTCTGTCGCCATGTATCGCCATGGGCACAGCATAGCCCCAGCCTGTCGCAGAGGCGGCGACTGTCCAGCGGATGAATGGAATCGGCAGTGGCGTCAACCGACGTCGCGCCCGGGCGTTGTTGTCCCCCGAGGGTGAAGTGATCACCCCGACGCTGTTCCCATCCCCAGGAGTGACCTCATGATCCGTACCCCCCTGCTGCTGGCCCTGCTGCTGGGCACCTCCGCTTCCGGAATCGCGCTGGCCGCCGACACCCCGGCCATGCCGGCGCAGCGCCCGGCCAAGCTGGACACCAATGGCGACGGCGTGATCGACCGCAGCGAGGCGGCTGCCAATCCGCGCCTGGCCGCGAAGTTCGACGAGCTGGACAAGAACAAGGACGGCAAGCTCTCGCGCGATGAGCTGCCGCGCTGGCAGCATGGCCGCCGTGGCCACGGCGGTGAGCGCTGGGCC
This sequence comes from Stenotrophomonas maltophilia group sp. RNC7, assembly GCF_030910085.1. NCBI lineage: Bacteria > Pseudomonadati > Pseudomonadota > Gammaproteobacteria > Lysobacterales > Lysobacteraceae > Stenotrophomonas > Stenotrophomonas maltophilia group sp. RNC7. Next base: position 78,597 of record NZ_JAVFVN010000809.1, read on the forward strand.
AGGCTGGACGTCAACAAGGACGGCCGCATCAGCCGCGACGAGGCCAAGGCCGATCCGCGCCTGGCTGCGCGCTTCGACCAGCTCGACCTCAACAAGGACGGTTACCTGGACAAGGCCGACCGCGAGCTGCGCATGAAGCAGCATCGTGATGCCTGGTTCGCTGCCGCCGACACCAACAAGGACGGCCAGCTGAGCAAGGCCGAGTTCGACGCAGCCAAGGGCCCGATGCACGGCGGCCCGCGCCAGGGCGGTCCACGCGATGGCGGCGCACCGAAGCCGCAGCGCTGAGCGTCAATGCGGTGATCGGAGACAACGCCGGCGCAGTGCCGGCGTTGTCGGTTACAGGTGGCCGTTGCGCATCAGCACATACACCACCAGGGCGATCACCAGCAGGTTCGCCCCGATGATGCCGGTGCGACCGTACATGGATTCGAATTTCCAGTTGGTTCCGCGGCGCCCACGCCGCGCCGAATCGCGCGCGATCATCGGCGCCATCACCCGTTGCAGCGGCACCAGGCACTGGTAGTTGACCACACCCAGGCCCAATGCCAGCAGCAGCATCTGGCTCCAGATCGGAGCCTGCAACAGTGCCGCCAGCAGCATCGCCAGGCACCAGACCAGGCCTGTACCGGTGTTGAGGCGGACAAAGTGCCGAACCTGCGCGCGTTCGCGTTCGGTCTCGGTATAGGACATCAGGAAGCGTGCACCGAGGTAGCTGCCGATCGCGCCGCCGGCGACACCGGCGAGGAGCGCCCCCCAGCTTGACACTGGCAGCACATGCAGTTGGCCGAGCGTGGCGGTCAGGGTGCCCATTGCGGTACCACCGGCTACGCTGGCGCCGCCCAGGCCGAGCTTGCTGCCACCGATGCCGACGCCGGTGCCGAGCAGGATCGCGGCGCTGGCGGTGCCGGGCGCGGCCACCAGCATCATCGACACCACGGCGGTGGCGAAGGCGGCGCTCGGCGCGCTGCTGCGGGCGAATTCACCGAAGCGCTGCAGCAGGCCGTCGCGCACCAGCGCGCGCGCGCGCGACAGGCGCTTGCGCACGGCGGCGTCGCTGAGCCCGAGCAGGTCGGCCACCTGCTGCGAGCGCTGGCCTTCGCGGTAGTACAGCAACAGCACTTCGCGGCTGTCGGCGGGCAGGGTGGAGATGATGTCCTCGGCGGCGATTTCTTCCTCCACCCGCTGCAGGCGATCGGCTGCGCCCGGGGACGGATCTGCGGCCATGCCCATCGCCACCTCGGCCGCCTCGCCGGTCAGTGGACGGCCACGCTGGGCGCGCAGCCAGTCGCGGGCCAGGTTGCGGGTGATCTGCCGCAGCCACGGCAGGAAGCTGGTCGCGCTGCGCAGCTGGTGCAGCTGCTGCCAGCCCTTCACAAAGGCCTCCTGGGCGATGTCCTCGCTGGCCTGGCGGTCGCGGGTGATGGCCAGCGCGATGGCGGTGACCGTGTTCTGGCAGGCCAGCACGATGCGGCCGTAGGCGTGCTGGCAACCGCTGGCGGCGGCGGGCAGTTCGCGTTCCAGGGTCTGGTCGATCGATGCGGCGAACGTCGTCATGGCGGCAGCTCTCCTGCTGGGATTGTGTCCCATGACGGAGCCGCGCGCGAAGTGTGACCGCAGATGCTGATGCATCTGCGGTCCGCGCATTCCACCTCATCCCCGCGCCGTTGGCGCGCCCCCTTGAACAACAAGGGGGGGCCAATCCTGACGGGTTACGGTGAAGTCGCGGCCCTGCTGACAGGCCGCTGCGCTCGCCGGGCATGGCCCGGCGCTACCGCCTCTTACTTGGAGGGCTGGATGCGGACCCGGACCTCGTCCTCTTCCGGGGCGGCCTGCGGTGCCGGTTGCGCCTGCTGCGGCTGGGCCTGCGGGGTGGGTGCCGGGGCACCACGATGGCGCAGGCCGATGACCAACGCCACGCCAGCAATCACCACCAGCAGGGCAATGCGGATGCGCCAGGCCCAGCTGCGGCCGCCGCTGCCCGGTTCCGCCGCGTCGCGGAAGGCGAATTCGGCGGTGGGGTGGTCGCGGCGGGTAGTGTCGAGCAGGCGCGCCTCGCGCAGGATTTCGCGCGCGCGCGGCTGGTCGTCGGCACGCACGATCCATACCGCCGGATAGGCGTTGGCGTTGCCCAGGTCGGTATAACTGAACTGGCCGCGGCGACGGGTCTTGTAGGAGCGCCCGTTGGTCACCTTGACCTCGATGCCATGCCCGCGCAGGAGCTCGGCCACGCCTTCGACGGTTTCCACGCGCTGGCTGCTGAAGATCTGGCGCATGGGTTTACTCCTTGGCCGGCACGGCGGCGGCCGCAGCCTGGTCGGGAACGACGCGGATCAGGCCTTCCTGCGCGGTGCTGGCCACCAGCACGCCGTTGCGGGTGAAGAACTGGCCGCGGGCCAGGCCGCGCGAATCCTGCGCGCTGGGGCTGTCCAGCGAGTACAGCAGCCAGTCGTCGGCGCGGAACGGGCGATGGAACCAGATAGCGTGGTCGAGCGAGGCCATCTGCACGTGCGGGTGGTAGTAGCTGATGCCGTGCGGGAAGGTTGCCGTGCCCAGCAGGTGGAAGTCGGAGGCATAGGCCAGCAGCGCCTGGTGCAGCTCCGGGGCATCGCCGACCGGCTCGCTCAGGCGCAGCCACACCTGGTGGTAGGGCGGGCGCTTGGGCGGGTTCAACTCGTCGCGCGGGTAGACGTGGCGGAACTCGAACGGGCCGCCACGCGACAGCCAGCGCTGCACCTTGATCGGCAGTCGCTCCAGCACCTCGGCCGGCAGCGGCCGGTTCGGTTCGATGTCTTCCGGCTGCGGCACCTCGGGCATCTTGTGCTGGTGCTCGGCGCCGGTCTCGGCCTGCTGGAACGAGGCCGCGCAGAAGAAGATCACCTTGCCGTGCTGGATCGCGGTGACCCGTCGCACCGAGAAGCTGCCGCCATCGCGGGTGCGGTCCACGTCGTAGACGATCGGGTGGTCGATGTTGCCGGCGCGCAGGAAGTAGGCGTGCAGCGAGTGCACGTGGCGGCCATTGTCGACCGTGGCCTGCGCCGCAGCCAGGGCCTGGCCCAGCACCTGCCCACCGAACACGTACTTGGTGCCGATGTCGCGGCTCTGCCCGCGGAACAGGTTGTCCTCCAGCCGCTCCAGCGTGAGCAGGTCGATCAGCTCGGAGACGACGGGTTCGGGCGTGTCGTTCAAGGGGGCGGCCACAGCAGTGAAGAGGCCCCGATTATACCGGTCAGGGGTCAGATCCCTTTCGCCTGGCGAAAGGGATCTGACCCAGATGCCACGCGATGCCCCAACCGCCTACTTGCCCAGCCGGGCGACCAGGGCCTGCAGGGCGTTCTGTGCGTCCGGGGCGAACCAGGCGTCGACGAAGCGGTCGAGCTGGATCAGGTCCGGGTGCAGCGCTTCGTGCAGGTCGGCGCGAGCGATGGCGCGGGTCAGCAGCATCGGCTGCCGAGGCTGCTTCAGCAGGTTCTGCAGCCAGGCCACGGCGCGGGCCACCACCAGGTCGCCTTCGGCCAGTTCATCGACCAGGCCGATCTGCAGCGCCTGTTCGGCCGGTACCAGCGAACCGGTGGTCAGCAGCACGCCGGCGCGGTGCACGCCCACCGCACGGCGCAGCAGGCGCTGGATGCCCTCCGGCGCGATCAGGCCCACCTGCACCTCGTTCAGGCCGATGGCATACGGCCGCGACGGATCGGCGCTGCGCGCCATTACCCGGTAGTCGCAGCACAGGGCCAGCACGCAGCCGCCGGCCGGGGCGTGGCCGGTGATCGCCGCGACCACCGGGATACGGCTCTCGGCCAGCGTGCGCACCGCGCCAAAGAAAGCGTTCCAGGTGTCCAGCAGCCTGTGCTTGTCATCGCCATGCGAGAGCAGGTGCGGCACGTCCATTCCACCGGTGAAGATGCGCTCGCTGCCCGACAGCACGATGCCGTGCGCGTCTTCGGCCATGGCCAGTTCGATGGCATGGATCAACTGCCGGCACAGGTCGGTGTCCAGTGCGTTGACCGGTGGCCGCGCCAGGCGCAGCTCGCGGATGGGGCCGTGGTTGATCACCTCGATGAGCGTCGTCATGCTGCGGTCTCGTTGCGAAGAAGGAACCTGGGCGATGATAACCAAACCATTCGTTGGCGTACTGTGGGTGCTGTGTGCGGCCGCAGCATCGGCTTCGGCTGCGGAATCACGCTGCGTCACGATGGAGCAGGGTTGGGCGCGGTTGCCACCGAATCCGGCAATGCCCATGACTGCCGGCTATGGCGTGATCCACAACGGCTGCAGCAGGGCGGTGGTGATCACCGGTGCGACCAGCAGTAGTTTCGGCGACGTGTCGCTGCACGAGACCACGATTGTCGATGGGGTCAGCCGCATGCGTGCGATCGAGCGCATGCCGCTGGCACCGGGCGCGCGCGCCGAGCTCACGCCCGGTGGCCTGCACCTGATGCTGATGCAGGGCCAGGGCGCGCTGAAGGAGGGGCAGGCGGTACCGCTGCGGCTGCAGCTGGAAGGCGGCGGCGAAGCGAGTGCGGCGTTGACCGTGCGCAAGGCCGCGAAATGACGGTCGGGTAGTGCCGGTCGCTGGCCGGCAGCACAGGAAATGCCGGCCAGCGGCCGGCACTACCGCAGGGTCTTACGACCAGTCGTACGAGAACAGCACCGTGCGGCTTACCGGCTCATACAGCATCACGATCGCGTCGGGGCCGGTGGCGCACCAGTTGTAGCCGGCGACTTCGGCGACGGCGAAGAACTTGTGGCCATCGCGGCGGATGATCGCCAGTTCGGCATCATCTGGAGCATGCCGGTCGTTGGCGGCGTCGGTGAATTCCAGGGTGAAGGCGGCCGGAATATCGGCCGTTTCGATCCAGTTGCCACAGGAAATCTGTCCCCCCAGCGTATCCAGATAATCGCGCTCGCTGGCCTCACCCTTGCCGTAGCGCGAGTAGCAGGCGAGGCGGCCATGCGTGGCGTGGTAGTGGCGGGCCTTGGCGTAGCTGTCGCGCATCTGCGCAATGTGTTCCTGCGCGTCCTTGTCCTGTACTGCGTCGCCGATGAAATAGCCCTCGTTGCCGAGGAAGCGCATCTGGTTGCCGGTGGTCAGCTCGAAGGCGATCCAGTTGGTGCCGGTGAAATCGTTGTGGTGTTCTTCGGTGGTTTCGCCGATGCAGCCGTCGTACGGCTCGATCGGGCACAGCATCGTTGCCACCTGGCCGGCCAGTTCCGGGCGCAGCACACCGAGGTCGATCTTCAGCAGCGGCAGCAGGTGCTTGCCGAGCCACGTCTGGTCGGCGGGGAAGACATCGGCAGGGAAGGGGACCATGCCGGGCAGCAGGTCGCGCAGTTCAGTCTGGTGGATCATCTCAGTCCTTTGAATGGATTCGGTAGTGCCGGCCGCTGGCCGGCATGCGCGAAGCGTCTGGAGGTTGCCGGCCAGCGGCGTCGTCTGTAGCCGCGGCGGGTGCATCGGAGGGGGTGGCCCAGGCAACCACGCCCAGGGCGATGAAGCACGCCAAGGCGGCCATGCCGACGCGGGCGGTGCGCT